>JAAEKY010000551.1 GCA_024227235.1 Desulfobacteraceae bacterium
CCAATTTACTATCTTAGATAACTTGACCAGACTATGCTTGGGATCAATCATATTTTTCAGCTCTGACCTGAAAAGATCTTGCTGATTATTTTTTATGGGTGCTCTTGTTGGTTTCATGATAAAATTTGCAAGAAAATGTTAAGGTTAGTATCAAACTCTTGCAAAATATATATCATATTTTTGTAAAAAAATCCAATAAATTCAGATATTAAAGTGCTTTTTCAGCATCGACTAAATATGGATGTCAATAATTATTCACTATTCAAGATGTGACCCCATGCTCATGCTCATGCTTTGACCCCATGCTTTAAACTTTGCATTCAATTCTTTATGGCATTCACCAGAATTTAAGTCACCGTTTCCCCATCTGACAAATCCAGGAATGGTATACACGCCGCGGACATTAATGGACTGTCCTCTGTTCAGCCTGGTAATGGATACTTGGGAAAGTATCGGCCATGCGCTGGGCCCGGACAATTCTGGCAAATGAACCATTACCTGACCTGCAGCCTGTCCTGAACGACTGACAAAATCACCCGCCCCAACATTTTTAATTCTTCCTTGAACGGTAATTTTGCCGCCAGGGCCTCTGCTAAGTCTCAATACTTTTGCTTCAAGATCTGGTTTTGGCAATTTTATAGCTGCAGCTGCAGATGGTGGAGCGATTGTTGTTCTTGCACGATCAGCCTTTTTTGGTGGAGCTGCCAATACATTAAGGGAAAAAATAAAGCTTGCTATCATGATTGTTGTGATAATTGTTTTTGCTTTAGATAAATGTTTCATTTTTGATCTCCGATTTAATAGTTGCTTTCACTTTTTTTTACTGCTCGTTTTTTGCAGCTTTTAATACTTTAGCAGGAAGGGAATTCAAAAAAGTTCAAAAAAAATTAAAGGACCTCTTTTTGCTCTGGGCAATAGCTTTATCTTGACATCCGTATGTTTTTAAACCACCATATTGTTCAAATTCATTGGCACCCAATTTATTATTTGAGACTGTTGGAGGCAAGCATGCTAAGGTTATCTACCCCGATATTAAAAATACTTTTACTCCCAATCATTCCATTTTTATTGGTCTGCTCCTGCAGCAATGGAATAGACAACAATGAAAATATACTGACCATTAATAATTTTACGATGACAAAGAATGAATTTGAAAAACTTTGCACACAGGAAATGGAATATAACAATGCCTACAAAACAAGCATAAAAGCAAAACAGGACCTTTTAGATAAGATCATCAAAAAAGAACTATTAATTCAGGAGGCCCAAAGCCAAGGTATTGATAAAGATGATAAATTTATGGCTACCATTGAAAAGTACTGGGAAGCAACACTGATAAAACATTTAATGGAAAGAAAAAATAAAGAAATTCAGGATACAACAACAATATCTGATAAAGAAATTAAGAAAAAATATAATGACTACAAACTTAAAAATAACACCCTGCCAGCGCTTGATGAGATCGAAAAAGAGATTGCTTTAGAAATAATGGAAAGCAAAAAGACCCAACGCGTTAAAAACTGGATGGATAGCTTACATAAGACTGCCGATATAAAATTTGAAAAAGACTATTTTAATGAATAAAAAGAGGTGCATGCATGCCTGATAATTCTCGAAGCTATAAGAGAAGAACTATTTTTATTAAACAAGAGTTTCAGTTTAAGTTTATCTTAAAATTTTGCCTGCTCCTTGTTGTTGGTGTTATCATTTCAACAAGCCTGCTTTTTCTTTTGTCACAGGAAACATTGACCTCCTCATTTGAAAATTCAAGGCTTGTCATCAAAAACACCGGATCTGCCATACTGCCTTCCGTTATTGTCACAAACCTTATTACACTTGGTATTATCTGCATTGCAGCCATTATTGTAACGCTCTTTATTTCGCACAGGATTGCAGGCCCCATGTATCGATTTGAAAAGGATCTTTGTAAAATCGAAGATGGTGATCTTTGTACCCATATAAATTTAAGACAAAAGGATCAATTTTCAGAAATGGCCCTGGCGCTAAACGACATGACCAAAGGGCTGCACCATAAAGTATCCAGGGTTAACAATGGGCTGGATGAAATTTTATCAACACTGGAAAATGACGATAAATGTAAAGGCTGCCGGCAAAGCCTTGAGGACTTAAAAACCGTTCTCCAAAAAGAATTCTCTCTATAGCTGTATACTAGTGATTATGCTTAAAAGGATTTTGATACGAATCATTCTAATTGTGCCTATGCTGATTTTTTTGGCCGCCATGAATATTTTTGCCTCAGAATCCATTGACAGGTGGATAGAGCTTGAGACCCAATATACGATTATTCGATATGAATCGATTGAGATACTTGAACAATTTCATAAGACAATTCATTACGGCAGTGGGTGGTGGGCCACAACATCCTCTTTTGCCATTTTAAGCGAGGAAAAAAATCGAAAAATTGCCACGCTGAAAATAGATTCTATTTTTGAGCGAGTACAAGAAATACTGGATATGAGGAAAAAAATCCAAAAGATTGTGGTTCATGTTTATTCAGACAGAAAGTCTTTAGAGGCCGCTTTCGTAAAGGTTTACAAACAAGACTGCCCATTCAAAGCCTGGTATGAATATAAAACCAATACCGTAAGTCTAAATGTAAAAGACATGAATGAAGGCATGCTTGCCCATGAGCTGGCACATGGTATAATTGATCATTTTTTCAAGGTTCGGCCCCCAAAAGATACAGCAGAAATTTTAGCCATATATGTTGATCGTCATCTGAATTGATTTATTTTACTTTTCCGTGTGAACAAACACCCCATCCTCATTTTCATTGCCAGGGTTTTGAATAAAATGGGTACATCGTTCCTGATAAATAGAATACAATTTTCGCTCAGGGTATGTGGTGGATAGTTCCCTAAAATATTGTTCGGCTTCAACAAAAGAGTTTTCCCTGTATAATGTCAAGCCTTTTTTATATGCAGAAATCTCTATTTCGCGTTGACTAACATTGTCATGACTCGGTGAATAAATTGTATAGATACGAGCGGGTTTTTCTTTTCCTTTCACACGCACTAAATCAATCTCTTGAATCAACATATCCGGAGGACAATCTTTAAGCATTGTTTCATCTACAAGGAGCTGAAGACCATAAAATTTGGTCAGGCTTTCCAGCCTGGATGCCAGATTAACGTTGTCGCCAATAATGGTATAATCAAAGATATCATCTGATCCCATATTCCCCACCCTGCAGACACCGGAATGAAGCCCGATACCAATTTTCAATTGGATACCAAATTTATTTTTAAATTCCGTATTCAAATCGTGGAGAGCATCGAGTATCTCCAAGGCCGATTTTACAGCAAGTTGTTCATGATGCGCCACATCAACCGGCGCATTCCAAAAACACATAACGGCATCGCCGATAAACTTGTCATGGGTACCGTGGTTGTTTATGATAATTTGCGTAATGGGGGTAAAATAATCATGAAGTAATTCTGTAACCTGTGAAGGAGAAAGATGTTCTGAAAGTGTTGTAAACCCTCTAATATCAGCAAACAAAATACTGATATTTTTTTCCTCACCTTCAAGGCTTAATTTTTCAGGATTGTCTGTCAGCTGATCCACAACAGCTTTAGAAACATATTTACTAAATGCACTGCGGAAAAATTTCTTTTGTCTTTCTGACTGCCAGAATTTTTGCAGATTTAAAATTGAAAAATTTAAAATTAGTACGATCATTGGGAAAAAAGGGGATACCCAGATATTTAATTTGTCAAACGTCCAGAATCCGCCAAATAAGGCACTTATAGCAAGCATAAAGGTGATCGGAAGCGTCAGAGTTGAACTTGTCCATCCAATTAATAAGGTCGTAATACATCCCCACAAAAGAATACAAATCAGTTCCAAACCCGGTACCCAATCCGGCCTTTGGATGAAATCCTTACTTAGGATATTATCCACAACCGTGGCATGGACCTCTACGCCTGGGTAGATCTGGTCCAGGGGAGAAATTCTGATGTCTAATAGACCGGCAGCGGATGTCCCTAAAAAAATAATTTTCCCTTTCAATAGTTCCGGACTTATTTTATCTTCAAGAATTTTTCCAGCTGAAATATATGGAAAGGTATTACCAGGTCCCCGATAATTTATCAGGATGGCGCCATTTGACTGTAAAGGAATGACGGCATCCCCTAATTTAATGGATTCAATTCCTTTTTTGGTCACTTTTATTGCCGGTGCAGGTATTTTATCTTTTAATGCACATAACAATGTTGCCAGGGATAGCTGGGGATAAATTTTATCTTCCCAGGAAATAATCAATGGTGTCTTTCTGACAACTCCATCCTCATCGGTCATTGTGTTCATAAACCCAGTAAGAGCGGCATTTCGTACAAAAACAGGCATGGGTGGAATGACATCTCTGGCTTCAAAAAGATGGTGATACCCTGGAATTGCACCGGGCTCCCTGATTTCAACCGCATTTAAATTGGCAGGTGCCAGGATATCTTTTTTGACCACGCTTTGGGTAAAAGCAAAAGAATACCCCAAAACAAAGGGTCCTTTTTGTAATACATTTGCAAGAATCTGGTCATTATCCAGAAGGCCTTTGGGTAATCCTTCAAACTGGACGTCAACATTTAGATCTCTTTTGAGTGCTTTTTGCAATACAACAGGAGACGTGCCGTCAGGTTCTGCAAAGAGTATATCTGCTCCCACGGCAAGCGCACCGGCCACATTAATTTTCTGCAGTAAAAGTGCCACACGATATCTGGGCCAGGGCCATTGCCCGAATTTATTCAGGCTGTACTCATCAATATCAACAATCGCAACAGAATCCGTTTTTGTTTCTGTATAAACTTTTTGGAAATAAAAATCATAAAGCTTATATTCTAGAAGGGATATATAGGTTGGCTTAAAAATATATACCATGCTTGTCAGCAATGTAACCGCAATTCCGGCAGCTAATATTGTCAAATGAAACTTTTCAAACACCTTTGATACTCTTTTCGGAATCTGCAACACTATTTTATTTTTTCCTCAATAAAAGTTGTTTTTGTATGTTTGATATATAGAAATATAAACATAATACTTGACAAAAAGAACACGCTATACTCTATACTATTTTTATCCCGTTTTTATTACAATAAAAAAGATTAATAATTACTTCAAAAAAAGATAAGAAGAGGATGACATGAGTAGATTTTTTTTAAAGACCAGCTATATTTTTGTTTTCATATTGGCCCTGACAATTAATGTTTATTGTGGGAATATACAACCCATATCAACCATATCTACAGAGATACCATCTCTGGAGATCCACAGCCTGATGCAACAGGTTTTAGAAAACCATGAAGAAATTAAAAGCCTTCAAAGCAAAGTTGACGAAGCAAATGCTGAGTACCTGAAAAATAAAGGTCTTTGGTATCCAACCTTGGATCTTACTGCAGACGGCGGCAGAGAAAAAATTGACAAAGAATTTAGTAACGAAACGAATGAAAATCGGTACAACGCGTCATTAAGAGCCGAACAATTAATTACTGATTTCGGGAAATCATCCAATACGATTAAAAGAGCGGGAATTTCATTAGAACGGGCAAAAATGAATTTAGAATCAACTCGCCAGTTTATAATGCTCGAAGGAATAAAAGCCTATATCAACATCATCCGTGCAAGAGAAAGATTAAAATTTGCCCGCCAGTCTGAAGCCCGTATTAAAGAGTTAACCGGGATGGAAAAAATCCTGGTTGAAAAAGGGGCAGGCCTTACATCTGACGTGCTCCAGGCAAAATCACAATTGGCCGGCGCAATGGCGCTCAGAGTTGAAACGCAAGGAGAACTCAGCCTTGCAATAAACCGATTCCAGGCTGTCTTTTCTTACCTATTGGATAATGATCAGATTTCGCAGTTCAAAGACATTGAATTCCCCTATAATAACTTACCCATATTGCTTGAAGATGCCATCGACGCAGCAGAAAAACAAAACCCGGAATTGCTGATTACCCAATATGATACCCAATTATCATCAAAAGATATCGATATTGCAAAGACTGCCTTCTATCCAAAACTCAATCTATTTGCAAAAGGAACCAGAAAAGACAATGATTATGGGGTAAAAGGATATAGTAATGAATATTCTGGTGGTGTAGAGTTAAATTATAATCTTTTTAACGGCGGCCAGGACAGGGCAGCCTTAAAATCAGCACTGGCCAGAGAAAAATCAGCATCCTTTCATACAAGGTATATTAAGAGTATTGTCAGAGAACAGGTTCGAAACAGCTGGGAACAATTGTCCATATTAAAGCAGCGTAGTGAATTTTTAGACCAGCAGGCCGATATCGTAAAAGAGTTTGTTGTACTGGCTAAAAAAGAACGTAAAATGGGAACACGATCTCTTTTAGATGTATTAAACGGTGAAATTAATTATATAAATTCCATGGCCGCATCCATTGCAGCACGTCAGGATACAAAGGCTGCAGCATTTAACCTTATGTTTGCCATGGGCCAGATAAACTTGCAGTTATTTGAATAAGATCATTTGATAATATGGTAGAACTTTTTCGTCGTTTCTTTCACAAGCCATTGATAGCAACACAAATTCTGATTGCTACCTTTTTTATTACCTTAATGACGCTGGCAATGCCCCTTTATGTGATTCAGATATTGAACCGGTATGTCAGCTATGGGTTCCATGGGACACTCATTACCCTGACCACGGGAATGTTAATTGCCATTGTTTTGCAATTCGCATTCAGAATCCTTCGTACAAAGATGGCAAGCGTTGTTAATCAGGAACCCAATGACAAATTATCTTTAGATGTTTTATCTGTCATCAGTCAGGCCAAAGCAGAACCGCTTGAACAATTCTCAAAATATAGAGCTCAAGAAGTACTTAACAAAGTTCAGACCATACACAATTCTTACAATGCTCAAACATTAAACTCTATTATTGATGCTCCCTTTTCCCTGCTTTTTATCGCCGGCACCTACCTTCTAAGCCCCATACTGGCCTGGATAGCCATTATTGGAATTTTCATCGGATTATTTGCCGGATGGCTGAGCATCCGAAAGTCTAAACAACATTCAGACCAGATTTTAACTCAAGGCTCAAAACATCGCAGCCTGAATTATTCTGCCGTGAATGCCCTTGACACTGTCCGAGTTTTTGGGGCAGCAAAATTCCTCCAAACACTCTGGCAGGAACAGCTTTCAAAGATCAGTGCTTTGCAAAATAAAATAGTAGGTACCAGAGAATTATCACAAACCGTCACCCTATCCGGCAGTTCTTTGACCAGCGTATTTCTTTATGCAGTCGGGGCAACCATTGTGGTCCAAGGCGATTTATCCGTTGGGGCTTTGATTGGTGCCAACATTCTTGCCGGAAGAGCCTATCAGAATACGACAAAGCTTGTTCAGACCGGTTCTCTTCTAAGCAAGGCAAAAGATGCATTTAAAGACATTGCATTGCTTCAGAAATTACCCATGGAATCAGCCAAAGGAACGTCGATAAGGAATTATTTAGGACAGATTACCTTTCAGGATATAGGATTTGCCTATCCCAATTCATCCAACCCCATTTTTGAATCTGTGACCCTTAATATTGATCCAGGTAAAGCCTTGGTTGTACAAGGTCAGAATGGTGCCGGCAAAACAACATTGGCAAAGCATATTGTTGGCCTTTTAGAACCCAGAAGAGGCAGCATTCTGGTTGACAATGTCAATCTTCAACAATTGGCATCCCCCTGGTGGCGAAAACAAATCATTTATATGCCCCAGGAGCCGACATTTATCAACGGAACCATCAGGGAAAATCTTCTTTTCTTAAACCCGGATCTGGACGAGGCTGTATTTAACAATATTCTCAGAGCCGCCGACCTAAAATTTTTCCTTGATCAGACCCCTTATGGACTGGATACCCTTATTTCAGATAATGGTAAACAGTTGCCATTGGGTATCCGGCGCCGTCTGTCACTGGCACGAGGCCTTGTGACTGATGGGTCTCTTGTTGTGCTGGATGAGCCGACAGAAGGCATGGATGAGAAAGGTATCCAGGCCATTTACAAGATCATGAATGATCTGATGCAAAAAAATAAAACCATTATTGTCTTTTCAAATGACCCCAAAATACTCAAAGGGGCCTCTTTGATTCTGAATTTGAACCACAAGCCAAAACCCGAACTGAAAACCCAGGCTCTTAAAGGATAAAAGGAGAAAAGCTTTCATGCAGGTTGCCACTCAAAACAGTATGAACCGAGTCTCCCACCTCCTTTTTATTTTAATTTCTTTGATGTGCATTGGCTTTATCTTTTGGGCATACCATGGCAAGCTTGATATTGTCAGTGTAGCAGACGGTCAGGTCGTCCCCAGTGGAAAAATAAAGCATATACAGCACTTTGAAGGCGGTATTATTCGTAAAATAAATATCAAAGAAGGCGATGAAATATTAAAAGGCCAGCCCTTGATTGAACTGGAGCAAGTCAGCTATGGAGCAAGTCTTGAAGAAATACAGATGAGAATTGATGCCTTGACCATAGATATTATCCGGTATAAAGCTTTGCTTGATGATAAAGACAGGGCTTTTTTCCCTTTGAATATGGAAAAAAAATATCCTCAACTGATAATGGATGCCAAAGCATTGTTTATTGCCCATAAAAACAGTTTGAAAAGCAAAATAAAAAAACTCAATAAAATAGGTGACCAGAAAAGACAACGAATAAAAACGATTCAGGTGCGTATAGAAAACGTATCGCAACAAATCCCCCTGCTTGAAGAGCAGTTAACCTTATCTGAAGACTTGTTAAAAGAAAACCTGACGACAAGGACCAAGCACCTTGAAATCATGCGTAAAACAAAAGAACTTGAAGGGACGATTCAAAATGATCGATCGGCCCTAAAAGAGTCCAGGCATGCATTGGAAGAAACGATTGCAAATCAAAAGGAAGTTGTATTTGTTTTTAAAGAAAAAACAGCAGAAAAGCTTAAAAAAGCAAAACAGGAATTGAATGAATTTTCTGTTCGCTTAAAGAAATTTGAAGACAGCTTGAAAAGAACTGTGATACGTTCCCCCATAAAAGGAATAGTCAAAAAGCTGTACATGGTAACAAGAGGGGGGGTTATCAAACCCGGAGGTATTATCGCTGACGTTGTTCCTTCAGAGGAAAAACTTCTCATTGAGGCCCATTTGCCCATATCTGATATTGGGTATGTTCAAAAAAATCAAATCGCTTTATTACAGCTTCCAACAACAGATGCCCGAAAATATGACAAGTTAAATGGAACCGTTATTAATATCAGCCCAGACACCATTACCGATGAAAATGGGCGCACCTTTTATAATGTTCTCATTGAATCAGAAAAAAATTATTTTTTGTCAGGGGATCAAAAATATAAACTATACCCGGGAATGGTGTTACTGGCTCATATCCATATTGGTAAGCGGTCCGTTCTTGAATATATCATTGATCCCTTTATAAATACCTTAAGTTTTTCAATGCAGGAAAGATAAATATGAATTTTATATTTATCCATCCTGATTTCCCCGGTCCATTTGGGTATCAGGTAAAAACAATCGGTAGAGATAAAAAAAATAAGGTTGTCTTTATCACTTCTGAATCTAAAAAAGAGATTCAGATACCCGGGGTAAAAAAAATAATTTTTCTGAATAAAAAAGAAAAAAAGAAAAA
>JAAEKY010000552.1 GCA_024227235.1 Desulfobacteraceae bacterium
AAAAAAGTTAATGTGTATATTTCATCTATTTTTAAAAAGAGCTGATAATGAAATTCATAGCCGATCTTCACGTACACTCCAAATATTCAAGGGCAACCGCTAAAAATTTTGATTTTGAAAATATGTATATTGCCGCCCAGCTAAAGGGAATAACCGTTTTGGGAACCGGTGATTTTACCCATCCTGAATGGTTTAGTGAAATAAAAAATAAGCTCGAACCCGCTGAAGAAGGGCTTTTCAGGCTCAAAACCGACATTTCCAAAGTTTGTGATGAAAAGGTTCCTTATTCCTGCAGGGGAAGGGTTCGATTTATGTTGGTGTCGGAAATAAGTAATATTTATAAGAAAAATGAAAAAACGAGAAAAAATCATAATCTTGTTTTTATGCCCGATTTGGCTTCAGCTGAAAAGTTTAATAATAGACTGGATAAAATAGGCAATATAAAATCCGATGGAAGACCCATTCTCGGGCTTGATGCAAGAGATCTTCTGGAAATTCTTCTGGAAACTTCTGAAAGAGGGTTTCTTGTACCCGCACACATATGGACCCCATGGTTTTCCATGCTGGGATCCAAATCCGGCTTTGATTCGGTAAAAGCATGTTTTGAGGATTTAACGGATTATATATTTGCCGTTGAAACAGG
>JAAEKY010000553.1 GCA_024227235.1 Desulfobacteraceae bacterium
AAAAAAGAAGGGATGATTCAGGCCTTCTTTTTAGCTGCATATTAAAAGATATAATGGTGAATTAAAGGTAAGTTTTAATGAAATTTTTGTTTTCTTCAAAAAAAATGTACATGGTGATAAGGATACTTTTGGGACTTGTTTTTGTGGGTTCCGGGATTATTAAAATGAGTGATCTAACCTATTTTTCAAAAGTGATAGCAGCATTTGCAATTTTACCATTAGATCTTTCTTATCCGTTTTCTGTGATAATTTCAATGGCTGAGCTTATCTTTGGGGTCGGCCTTATAATAGACGTAAAAGGAAGTCTTGGGGCTATCAGTTTAATGCTGTTGGCCTTTTTAGTCGTTTTAAGCTGGGCCATTTATATGGGCTATGATATTGATTGCGGTTGTTTCGGGCCTGAAGATCCTGAAGCAAAAGTTTTTTCCAGTTTGAAAGGGTCACTCTTAAGAGATGTTTTGTTTATTATTCAAGCCATCTATCTGTATTCCTGGCGGTCTAAAAATGATTATTTACCTTCGTCAATAAATGTGTTTTAAAAAATAAGGAATGGATTAAAAATGATGAGATTAAAAAAATGCTTGGTTAGTTGTATAATGATTTTGGCTACGTTAATTTTGGTTATGCCTGCGAATGCCATACTCGGTTTTGGTAAGTTTAAACAAGAAGTTGAAAAAGAAAAAGGTGCGGTAAAGCTTGTCCGGGAAGTTCAAAGAGGTGGATATGATGTCGCGACCGCTGCTCAATTAAAAGGCTGGATAGATGAGAAAAAAGATATGGTAATTGTGGATACCATGCCGTATGAAGCCAGTTATAAAAAAGGGCATATCCCGGGAGCCGTTCAATTTTTATTCCCAATTCCAGAGATGAAAAATTGGGACATAAAAGAGACCGACCAAAAAACAAAACTGGATTTTGAAAAATTATTGGGTGCTGATACGGATAAAATTATTGTCATTTATTGTGGATTTGTAAAATGTACCCGGAGTCATAATGGCGCCCTGTGGGCTAAAAAGTTGGGATACAAGAATGTCTATAGATTTTCTGGCGGTGTATATGCCTGGAAGGGCTTGGAATATAAGCTTGAAACAGAATAATTATAACGATCTGCTATATTTTTAAAGATTTAAATTTTTTTGATGTCCTATTAAGAGCAAAAAGTTTTTCAGCCTTTCATCCCAGTTGTGAGATCGCACCCACAAAATTCTGTTGTGGGTGCGATGGGGTGTTTCCCGCGCACAATTTATTATTTATTTGAATTTTTTATCATGTATTGGATTTTTTCCAGCAACTGCCTTATACTAGACAATTAGATTTTGATATCCAACCAGATTATTACGAAAAGTGATAAACAGGATTGGGTAGCCATAGCTTGATAAATTATATGTTTATATTTGATATCAGTAAGTTAGTTAAGGAGGGTTTGTGAAAATTTCGATCCGTTGGGCCATCATTATCGGGTGCATTGTTTTAATTTGGGGCACACTACTCATCATTACACCTTTTTCTTATTTTTCGACCAAAAAAGTAATGCTTTTGCACACTAAAGATATCATGGAAAATATCAGCGACCTGACGGTAAAGGAAACCCAGAACTTTTTTTCTCTTGCAAGAGGTGCCGCCCACCTGACTCAGTGCCTCATTTCATCAGAAATCGTTGATATTGAGAAAGAACAAATTGAAAAATTAGAAAAATATTTTTCCGATCAACTGGAAATTTATTCTCAGTTTGCAGGAATTTATTTCGCCAATCCAGAGGGTGAGTTTTATTACGTCAGCCGGAATGCTGAACATACCCCGGGTGGTTACCGAACAAAATTTATTGAAATCACCCCGCAAGGCCGTCAAGTAAAATTAATCTGGCGGGATAAGGATATGAAAATTATTCAGGAAAAATTAGACCCAAAAGATTCCTATGATCCCAGAAAAAGACCCTGGTATAAAAAAGCGATAAAAGGAAGACAGGTCGTTTGGACAAATCCTTACATGTTTTTCACATCACAGAAACCTGGTATCACGGCTGCTGAACCCATATATGATGCCAATGATAAGTTCCTCGGTATCGTGGGCGTTGATATTGAACTGGATGTACTTTCCAATTTTATCGGCAGCCTGAGAGTAGGGAAAACAGGCATTGCATTCATGATAGACAAGGATAGCAATGTGATTGCATATCCGGATTCTGCGCAATTAAAATATTCCGATGGAAAGGAAAATACAAAAATTCGTCTTCCAAAACTTTGGGAACTTTCAAATCCTGTTTGTAAGCTGGCTTACGATTCCATAGAACAAACAAATAATTCAGACGACCCTCAAATAATAAAAAATTCCATTTTTGCTGCCTTTAAAGCGGGGGGTGAAAAATATTATACTATGTTTACCCCAGTGCAGGAATCCAAGATATCCTGGATGATCGGCGTATATATTCCGGAAAAGGACTATTTTGGTAAAATCATTACCAACCAAAGAATCAATCTACTGTTAACCCTTATTTTATCGTGTATCGCCACTGTGGCTGGTCTTATTTTAGCAAGGAAAATTATAAGACCTATTTTTGAGCTCGACAAAGAAGCTCAAGATATTACAAAACAAAATTACACCCCTCAACCAAAGATAAAAACCGTATTTACCGAGATCCAACGTACAGCAGATACATTCCATGAGATGAAAACAGCCGTCATCACTTATAAAAAGGAACTGAAGAAAAAAGAACAGATTCACCGGACCATAACGGATACAGCTAACGAAGCTATCCTGATGATAAATGAGGATAAAAAGGTTTCCTACTGGAATAGTGCTGCTGAAACTATTTTTGGGTATAAAAATGCTGAAATTATCGGAAAAAATCTCTATGATATTGTTCCTTTTCAGAAAAATAACAAGAATACTGACCTGTCATTGAATACGATATTTAATAATGCCTCTAAAGAGCAATTTCAGAAAAACATAGCCTTGGATATCCTGAATAAAGACGGTCATAAGTTTTATGTTGAGGTATCTATTGTTCATATAAAAATTGATCAGCAATACCATGCAATTGCTGTAATCCATGATATTTCACAAAGAAAAAAACTTGAAAATGATAAGATAGCTGCCTTAAAACAGCTCCAGCAGGCTCAAAAAATGGAAGCCCTTGGCCTGCTGGCGGGAGGTGTTGCCCATGATCTCAACAATGTGTTGTCTGGAATTGTCAGTTATCCAGAATTGCTCTTAATGGATCTCCCGAAAGACAGCCCTTTAAGAGGCGCCATTTTGACGATACAGGATTCTGGGAAAAGGGCAGCCTCTATTGTTGAGGATTTGTTGACCCTTGCAAGAAGGGGGGTGCCTAATATTGAAATTATAAATTTTAATGACATAATTAATGGCTATCTAAAATCTCCTGAATATAAAGCGCTTATTCGTTGCCATCAAAATATTTCTATCCATACCAGCCTGGCTACTGATTTACTGAATATAACAGGGGTATTTATGCATCTTAACAAAACTGTCATGAATTTAGTGTCTAATGCAGCAGAGGCCATACAAAATGATGGAAGTATTATGGTTTCGACTCGGAATATATATATTGATGGTCCAGTAAAGGGCTATGAAGAGATTTGTGCCGGTGATTTCATCCTATTGACAGTACAGGATACAGGGACAGGGATAAGTTCTGATGATCTTAAACGAATTTTTGAACCGTTTTATACAAATAAAATTATGGGAAGAAGTGGAACAGGCCTTGGTATGTCTGTTGTTTGGGGGACAGTCCAAGATCACAAAGGCTATATTGATATTGAAAGTTCTCCTGATAAGGGGACAAAATTTCAACTTTATTTTCCGGCCACAAGAAAGCATATTGCTGCCAAAAAAGAATTGGTATCAGTTGAAGACTATACCGGTAAGGGTGAATCTGTTTTGGTGATCGATGATGTAAAGGAACAACGGGAAATTGCTATAGACTTGTTGAGCAGATTGAAATATGCGGTCACAACTGTATCCAGTGGAGAACAAGCAATTGAGTATATGAAAAATAATCGTTCAGACCTATTAATATTAGATATGATCATGGGCCCTGGAATAGATGGTCTGGATACATATAAACAAATTTTAAAATTGTATCCCAAACAAAAAGCGATCATTGCAAGTGGTTTCTCAGATAACGATAGAGTTAAAGAAGCGCAAAGACTTGGCGCCGGAGAATATATAAAAAAGCCGTATACATTTGAGAGAATAGGGTTGGCAGTAAAAAAGGAATTGACAAAATAGGATGTTATTTTAGGGTGGATTGGCTTGAAAATTGTAGGTTTTTATCTTGATTTTCCCTCTAAGGTTTATTAAAATAAAAATTTTCATCTTAGTAAATTTTAGTTTAAAGGGATAAAAATTATCATGGATCAAGTGGTACTAGATCAGATATCGACGCAAGAATATTTAGACACGCTTCTACCTGTAGAAACCAGTGATCAATTTTTTGAAGCCCTATACGGAGATTCAAAAGATGGTGCGTATGATATCCAGCTTGAATTTATTTCGGCCAATGATAATCGAATCGTTTTGGCATTCAACCTTATTCAGAGACCGGGTAAGTGTTTGGTGTGCAATTTGACCTATGGTCTTCCCAATGTGTTTTCCCGCCATCCATTGATCAATATTAAGGGGATGATAAAAAAAATTGAAGAAAAAGGCATCAAAGTAAAGCGATGGCTGCTGGGTGAAACAGAAGAGCAAAGTTCCACATTTCATACCATACCATTTTTTATAGATTTAGAATAAGGATTCATCTTGAATAAAAACGGCCGGATCTTTTTGATTGATCCGGCCGTTAAATATTTGTCAAACTGCTGAACTTTAATTTTTTTATGCTTTTGGCAATTTGGGAAATTGTTTGTTGATCACTTTATTCCATTCGTCCAATTCAGATTTAATCTTTTTAAATAAAGAACCTGAATTGCCTTTGATAGTAATTTTTTCAATAGTGTCACCCTGAGCAATGCTGTCTACAACTTTTTGATCTTCATCGCTTTCAACCACGCCAAAAACAGTATGCATGCCATCTAAATGAGGGGTTGGCCCGTGAGTAATAAAAAACTGGCTGCCGTTTGTTCCAGGACCGGCATTGGCCATGGAAAGAATACCCGGTTTATCATGTTTCAGATCTTTTTTAAATTCGTCTTTGAATTTATAACCCGGGTCGCCCATGCCATTACCGTAAGGACATCCACCTTGTACCATAAAGTCTGCAATGACACGGTGAAATGTAAGGCCATTATAATATTCTCTTTTTGCAAGGTTTGCAAAATTACCACAAGTAATGGGGGTCTGATCGGCGAATAATTTTACGTTAATGGTACCTTTGTTTGTTTCAAATACTGCTGTTAAATCGGGCATATTTCTCTCCTTTTTTTTAAAAAAACAATGGTCAAATTCTAAGCGTTAGTTTATATTTGTCAAATAAAAAAAGAAACATCCAGGAGCACCAGCAAATATTGATCCGAATATTTCATGAATCGGGTAGTTTCCATCCGGTATGCAACAGTATTAATTTATCGAAAATGATCTGCACCTGTATCGCTTCAGATAAAGGTTCAAGTTAAAGCATTAAGAAAATTTACAATAGTCTATCTGTATGTTAAGATAAAGAATACTTTTTGATTCAGATTCCCCTTCATTTGTCCAGACGTCACACCACAATGGCTTGATTTATTACACCCTTTTATTTTCAAACTGACCATATAGTTACACTGTTTATAATCCTATTTTTTTAAATAGAAAAGGAGGGCATAATGGCAGTTAAAATATTGGTACCCTATAATTTTACACGCAATGATGAGAAGGCTGTTAAATTCGTCGGGCAGCGATACAATGAAGAAAAAGATATCGAAATTACACTCTTTCATTCCTATCCAGCTGTACTTGAAATCGATGTTAAGAACAATCCCATCATGGAAAAAATGAAATCTAATGTTTCATATTTACGCCAACTAAGAGAAGAACGAAGACAGGCGATGGAAAAAGCCAAGGAAACACTTATGAGTTATGGTTTAGCAGGCCATCAGATCCATTGCCTTTTCCAGCCGGCACATGAGGACATTGCAACAGATATCATCAAATTATGGAAGTTTGAGAACTTTGATGTTATCGTGCTGAACAGAAACCCTGGCAGCATTGTAAATTATTTCAGCAAAAGCATTTCAAAAAGAATCACTCACTATAATGATGGTAAAATCGGTGTTCATATTATTAATTAAAAATTTTGAACTTTTGCATGAACACAAATGACAGGAGGGAACAAAAATGCAGCAAAATTATAAAATGGACCTTGAAAGATACAAATTGATTATTGACACTATTTTTGACGCAACTAATTCTACGATTTTGGGCTCCCAGCTGACCCACCTTTTGGTAACGGTCATGGGTGTAAAAGGAGCAAGTGTTTTTGTAGTAAACCCGGTTAAAGAAGAATTGGAAATTTTAGCTACAGAAGGGCTTAGTCTCGAATATATCAACAAGGGACCTATTTTAGTGGATAAAAGCATCAAGCTGTCATCAAATTTAAAGCCTGTTATCATATCTGATACCGAAAACAGTGACCAGCTTCAATATCCCGAAAAGGCGAAAAATGAAGGGGTAAGATCCATCGTTTCTATCCCGGTAAAATTAAGAGGGGAAATTGTAGGTGCCTTGAGAGTTTATCACTCTGAGTCATGGATAGTATCTGATCAAGAGCTGTCATACCTTGAACTGATTACCCGGCACATCGGAATGGCACTTCGATATTTCAGGCTCGCATCAGCCATACAAAGCACGCGAGATACAATGGAAGAAATCCATACCATTTGGCTGTAAAAAATCAGCTGTATCATTGGATTGACCATTCCTAAAATATTGATAGTTCACACTCCCGCTAAAATTGGAAAAGACAGAAGCAATTTATTTAATGATTCAACAGGCAAAGACAGTTTAATCGTAGCTTGCTAATTTTTTTAAGGAGGAGGCATCATGATTACAAAAGTGATTATTAAAAGACAAATTTTAGAAGGCAGTGAGAATGATTTTTTTTCAATTTTAAGAAATCTTCGCTTTAGTGCGATGGATCAGGAAGGTTATATTTCAGGCGAGACTTTGATCTGTGCAGATCAAACAAACAAAGTACTGATTATCAGTAAATGGGAATCTATGGAACACTGGAAAGCCTGGGAAAAAAGTGAAGCAAGAAAGAAAATTGATAAAATGTTAAGCGCAGTTCAAGAAAAGTCAACTGAATATGAAGCCTATGTCTTTAGTAAGTTCAGAGCTGCAGCAGTACAAGGATTTCCACCCCCACTTCAGCACCAGGAGTAACTTGAATGGCCGGCTCAATCCGTTAGGAGCCGGCCTGAAGTTTATTTTTTTGAAGTTCCCAGAGCTTTAGATTGTATGGGCATTACCTTTCTGTAGACTTTATTAAATGGCAGTGAATTACCATCAATGGTTAACAGATCATCTTCAATGGAAATACCAAATAATATTTCATTTTCTTTTAAGTAAGGCAAAATGAGTTCCCAGTCTGCATCCGTTACTTCAGCAAAAACCCCACCGTTTAAATGTTCATCCACCACCTTAGATTCAGGGTCTCTTAAATAGATAGCACCACCGGAAGCAAGAGAAAACAGGTTTGATCCAGGATATGGCATATCCAGATCAACAACGTTTCCATTATTATCAAACTGAATACCATTAACAATAACAAAACCGCCACCATTCAAAGGGTCGCCTGCCATAAAGGATTCAGCCAGGTAATCAAGGCAGGTCCCATTGATCACCACTCTTGGACCCCCTGTAGCATTGATTAGAGGCCTGCCTGCCGCATTGCCCATTATGTATACTTCACCGCCCTTGGCACCATACATAAAGGTTTGTCCAACATCGCCATGGACAACAAATTTCCCGCTTTTCATGATTTGGCCTAACTGGTCTTGAGCATTGCCATGAACATGGATCTGCATCCCATCTATACCTGAAGCCATATAATCGCCAGAACTGTCATACACGTCAAATCGGACATCCTTAGTATTAGAGCCGAACCCGCAGCCGGTAAATCTTTGACCTTTATATCCATAGCAAATATATTGCTTCCACCCCAGGCGAAAGGCCTTATTGATCATTCTGGAATCACAGTCTTTTCCTTCTGGTTCAAATTCTTTAGCATTGACTACAAGAATTTTTTCATTGCCTTCCGGGGCCCTTAAATCATTTCTTGTTGCAAGATCAATATAAGTATAAATACTATTGCTTTTGTTCCCGATTTTGGGAGATGTTTTAAAAAGAGCTGTAAGACTTTCCCTTATAATTTGAAGGACAGAGCTTCTTTTTTTGTCTCCAGTTGGAAATAATCTGTCATTTAAATGCGTTAAAAGATCAATAGCCATGGTTTTTTTATTATCATTGTCTTCCACAATAGTCTCAATTGTGCCGCACAATAGCTTGATGTCATCAAAACTTAAGCTGGAAAATTCTGATACGCAGTATTTTTTTAATGTTTCCAGATCTTCTTCATCAAAAAGTGTATTTGCTCTTTCTGTGAATTCTTTGTTTTTAACGGAATCGGAAAGATCTAAGGATGTATCAAAATGGGTTTGGCCTTCAGGTGTTTGAACAATGTCACCAAATTTATTTTGAGTGATCAGTTTTTTCGACCCATCACCTTTTCCAGAATCCTTTATGGTAAAAGTAAATGAACCGCCGTCAGTTGAGCTTCCGCCTCTTGCATTCCAATATTTATCCGCAATGGGGCAGAACCTGCTGTCTTCTGCTGCAATGCTTTGCAAGGTCGCATCAATGGCCTGCTTTTCAGAGCATACAAGACCAATTTGAACCTCATCTCTTTCCTGCAGGGCAAACACCTGAGGTCTGAGCATGGCAGTGTCTGTAATACCGATGAGCTGCATCAAATCGTTATACGGGTCATTTCTGGCAATAATAAAAAACCATGGGCCATCAGGCGACCCTGTCATATGTTGAGACTGGATATATTTATATACGTCTTGTTTTTCAGTCGGCAGGCAGTCAAAATCATATTCTGTGGTCGGAGCCAAGGCTTCAATGATATATTCTAAGGGATAATTAAATACCCGGTTGTATAAATCTAAAAGAAGAACAGATGTCTCTGTATCCGTTAGAAATTGAGGGTAAATATTGTATTGGTTTAAATATTCACTTACCGCATGATAATTGGCAAAATCACCATTATGGACCAGGGCTTCATGCATGCCCGAAAAAGGATGAGCGCCACCAGGATGCCACAGACGTCCTCTTGTCGGATATCGTTGATGGGCAATCCAGCCATGGGCTCTAAAATCATCCAGGCAATAATATTGAGTCGCCTGCTCAGCATAACCCACCACTTTTAAAATCATTACATTTCTGGCATGGGACATGACAAACGCTTGTTTTTCTCCCAAAGATGCATAATAGGTCTGGTTCAAACGCGTTGAATTTTGAAAAACAAATTCATCTTCTGCTTTTCTGGGGTCCATATCATAGAATTTATTATATCGTATGAATTTTTCTAAAACATCTGGTTTTACCCTTACAAAATAGCGCCATACATCGGGGGGTTTTACTTCAAGCCCGATAGATGTGTAATCATCGATCGTGGGTATTTTTTCAGATTTATAAATATCAAACAACGGTGTGATGTTTGTTGATTCAACTTTAGGGATGGCCTCATTATCCAGATAAGCCACCTGCAAAAGATAATGATCTTCCAACACATCCTGAGGCACATCAAGATCGCTGGCATTTAATCCCACTGCAGCAATACCACCGCCTTTTCCATTGCCCCTGTTATGCATTTGGACCGAAGGCTCGTAGATATGTTTACCGGCAATGGGGATAGATGCCATGAATCCTGTTACACCGCAGCCCCCCTCTTCATCACATTTGTTTACAGGGGTTTTAATGTGAGGCAATCGCCCTCTTGATTCCAGTATATTTTTTATGATGTTATCTTTGTTCATCATTTATTTAAGTCCTTATTATAAAACCATTTTAAAGCTGGGTGCGGGTTGATATTTTTTTCGTTCTTCCTCATCCAGGTAATCAAGGTGTACCATAAGATCTGAACGTCCCCGAAGTTCCTTGATACTTTTCAATCCATAGGACCTTAATATATCGCACCATTGTTTGCGCCAGGCCATATACATATTTACCAGACGCTGTTCTACATAGTCTTCTTCAGTCATATATCCCAGCTCCGGATCAGTGGATGCAATCCCTCTGGCGCATCCGCGGCCACTTTCACAATTTCCGCATCTGACACATTCAACCGCCACAAGATCAGCGGTTCCAATAACACATCCGTCTGCACCCAGTGCAATGGCTTTTGCAACATCAAGTCCATTTCTGATACCCCCACTGGCAATGAGAGTGATTTTATTTCTGACGCCCTCTTCCTCTAAAAATCTATGAACCTTTGGGATGGCATATTCAATGGGCATGGCAATGTTCTTTTTAGCAATATCAGGGGCAGCACCTGTGCCACCATAACTGCCGTCAATATGAATGATGTGAGCACCTGCATAATAAGCACCAATAGCCACCATATCTACATCCGTAGGCGTGGATACTTTTATTGAACATAAAACATTGTGATTAATTTCTTTCATCCAATCTACATGTTTTTTATGGTCTTCAACTGAATATACAGAATGGAAAGGAAAGGGCGAGAACAGCGAACTTCCCACAACGGTTTCCCTCATTTTTGCCACAGCTTCTGTAACTTTTTCTCCTAAAAGATGGCCACCCAGTCCAGGTTTTGCTCCCTGGGCATATTTAAATTCCATGATGGGACAATGTTGAATGGTTTCTTCTCTGACACCAAAAAGTCCGGTAGCCACCTGGGTAATAACATGCTCTTTATAAGGAAGAAATTCCGGGGGATACCCGCCTTCTCCTGTACAGGTCAACGAATTCAGCCTTTTAGCAGCTCTTGCCCTTCCAACGATAATTGACAGAGCAGTTGATCCATAGGACATTCCTCCACCATAGCAGGGAATATCAATAGTTCTTTCGGGTCGGCCGTCGCAGGTTTTATTTAATTCGATACGGGTATCAATATCTTCATCTCTGATATCAATGGCCACTTTGGGGTCTGGTTTAATAAACCGCATCATATCAAAGCCGCCACCAGAGTTACCCAGATTGTACTCAAGATCTACATGAGGGGCCCCTCCTGTCTCTGCCATGGCAAAATGACCCAACAGCATTTCCGGGGGCCAGCGGTAATCCCCCATGGTATCGAGTAATGGGTTCTCTTTTAAAACCATTGCATCTTCAGGGCAGTGCTCAATACAAAAGTGGTCTGTTTTTTTACAGTCTGGCCCAATACAATTATGCTCAACCGGCCTGAAAGGTGATGCATGATTTTCAGGCATGATATGAACCTCATGGGGGCAAAGTTCTGCACATTTTCCACAAGAGACACATTTTGAATTTCTTTTTAAGATATATTTGCCTATGGTATTTCGAAACCGTGAGGGAGTTTGCTTTATTTCAGGCAGCTTGTTCTTTGATTGGTCTTTAATCTGGTTCATAATTTATCCTACATCTATAGATACTTTGCGTTCACCAAAAATTGGTGCAAAACTCTCTTTTTCAAGATCTTCAAACCACATGGACCGCCCCACTTCTCCTCTTAGACGTCTGGCTTCTCTTAGTCCCATAGCGCCAAGCATTTCCAGCATCTGGTTTCGCCAGGCTCCCATAAGATTTGTGATTCGATTGCTGCCATATTCAGGATCAATAGATTCAAGCTCAACCGGGCAGGAAAGATCATTCATACATCTTCCACATAATCGGCACTCCATGGCTACCAGGAGGGAAAGATCAATGGCAACACCATCGGCACCGCAGATAATAGACTTATTTACATGCTCAGCCATACAGATGCCGCCGGATGCAAGAATATTGATCTGCTGTCGTGTGGCCGCATCAACCAGTGCTAAGTGGATATCCCTTAACATGTCTTTTATGAATCTTGGGGTGTCAGAGTTAAGTTCTCTGCCCTGGCTGTCAGCATAGACATGGAGGGTATCCATATCCGCTTTTGACAGATCAACGCATATTTTTGCATAGTCAAGATCTGCGCTTAATGGTATGCCAACACTGACGACAAGATCTTTATTCATCGCTTTTAATGTGCCAAACGTTTTTTCAATGCCGGGCTCATATTCAATTTCAACCATATCCACAAGAGATAAAAGCTTTGGATAGTTTTCAAAATTTTCTTTTTTAACAAGCGGAATAATAGATTTCCCAAAACACATCATGTCTTCATAGACATCTGCTGCTTTTAAAAACATTTTTGTTCCAATGGTTTGAGCAGCAGTTAGCATAGATAAAAGAACCCCTTTGCTATATATGCCAAAATCCGGTTGCTGGAACAAGATGGGTAAAGGAATTTCAAGAATAGGTTTTACCTCAACATCAAGAGATCCATCTTCTTTAAATGCAAGCCGTTCAGGTCTTCTTGAAAGCTCAATGCATGTATTGATGTACTCCCGGCCATGGATACCGTCTCGGGTGGGTCGGACAATTTCAGACATGTCCGTCCACATGGAATCAAAGCCTTTTCCAACAAAAGGACCTCTGTATCCGGCACCTGAAACAGGAATGCCTCCTGTATGGGCCTGGTACCAGGTTCTATTGAGGACATCAGGTGTCCAATACGCATCCCCAATTTCTCGATACTCCGGGTTAACGACTCTGGAAAAAATCCCTTTGGTACATTCCTGTATACATCTGAAGCAGGAATTGCATGTATACAGATATTCTGGCTCCTCCATTTTGCTCATATGAAGGTAATTGTCTTTGAAGATATCATACACGCATTTATTTTTTACACACTCTTTACAGCTTCCGGCACAATTTTCCCTGAATTCTATGGTCGAATATTTGCCAACAGGATAAAATCTTGGCGGTGCCGCATTTGTGCTAATATTGTATTTTTGAGGCATAGGTACTAATCCTTAAATCTTTATTTCAGTCCGGCTTTTTCCACAATTTCAGCCACAGCGTCTTCCCATTCAATGGCCATGATATGAACACCGTGAACGCCATTGAGCTCTTTGAGCTCCTGGATGGTTTCAAGACAGATTTTGATACCCTCATCTGCCTGCTTATTCTTGTCAACGCCGTCCATTCGTTTGATAATGTCTTCGGGTACATCCATACCGGCAACTTTTTTGTCCATATATTTTGCCATACCTGCTGACCGTAACGGAGTGACACCACCTAGAATATAAACTTTTTGGGTCAAGCCTTCTTCATTGGCCTGCCGGATCCATTCTTTAAACCTTGCCAAATTGTAAATACACTGGGTCTGGATAAAATCAACACCCGCATCAATTTTTTTTGCCAGCCGGATCACTCGATATTCAAAGGGGTCAGCAAAAGGATTGGCTGCAGCACCAATAAACATCTGAGGGGGACCATCAAGATCAAATCCACTCATATCTTTACCTGTATCCCGCATATCTTTAACCGTTCGAATCAGATTGACTGAATCAATATCAAACACATTCATAGCATCTGGCTGACTGCCAAAGTTCTGGTGATCGCCAGACAAACATAAAATATTTCTGATGCCCAAAGAATAGGCACCCATGATATCTGATTGAATCGCAATTCTATTCCTGTCTCTTACCACCATCTGCATCACAGGTTCCAAGCCTGCAGCAACCAGATGAGCAGAAGCGGCAATGCTTGACATTCTGACAATGGCGGTCTGATTATCTGTGACATTGACTGCATCAACATAACCGTTTAAGAGTTTGATCTTATTATCGATCACCTTTTTATTGGCACCTCTTGGTGGGCCACATTCGCCTGTTACAGCAAATTTGCCTTGCGCTAACTTCTCGTGAAGATGACTTAGAGCTTTCATATAATGTGGTCCTCCCTGATCAGTTTTCTTGGTCCGCCGGAAAGACTGGTATTCCAGTTTTTTGGAGGGATGTAAGTTTTTAAATTGTCCATTTGACCCAAAGTGCTTAAGCGTTCAATGATTTTATGCCATGCACATTCAGTATTTGGATCAATTTCACAAAGTCCATTCTGTGACCCCCCACAAGGACCATTTAAGAGTTTTTTAGAGCATCGAGTCACAGGACAAACTCCTCCAAATGTGCCAAGCTCGCAATTCCCGCAGCCTGAGCATTCTTCTGTAAAAACACCCGGGCCTTCCTGAATTCCGATGAATGTGGTGTTTATGCCAGGCAAGACGACTTCTTTTTCAAAGCGTTTTGCCATGGCTTGAACACCTGCGCCACAGGCTAAAGAAAGGATGGCATCATTTCTGACAATTCCACTGGCGGATTCTTGAATAAATTCATTCTCACACTGGCGTTCAATAGTTTGCTCTTCTATTCTAATGGAGCGCGCCATTTTACTAAAACTAAGCCTGAGGGCCGATGCAAGAACTGCTACCTCATCTTCACCCCCAGCGAAACATGTTTTTACGCATGTGCCACAGCCTAAAATTAAAACCTTTTTATAAGGTTCTATAAGTTCAATAATTTCATTAATAGGTTTTTGACTACCGGTTATCATCTATATACTCCATTTTTAGGAAAATAATTAGTGTTTGAACGGCTCGTAGAGGAGCAAAGCTCACAAACTTACCCATCTGCTGCGTTGCTTCAAAATTTTGTCAAATTATAAGACTGGCCCATGTACATTAGTACACGTCGGTTTTAAGATTTCGTGTGCCTGCATATGGGCAACTTTTCTCCCAAACACGGGTTTTCAGTCAGACACAAATTAAAAAAAGACTAAAAAAGTAAGGCAGGTCAAAATATCTTAGACTTCATTGATCAGGAGAGTGATCAAAAAAGTAAATAATTTATAAAACGATGCCTTACTTTAAATCTGGCTTTTAAAATAACATCAATTGGGATGTATTAATTAAAATGATTCAAAGCAGGATTCGGACCGATGGTTTCAAGTGAT
The DNA here is from genome assembly GCA_024227235.1 of Desulfobacteraceae bacterium. Taxonomy (GTDB): domain Bacteria; phylum Desulfobacterota; class Desulfobacteria; order Desulfobacterales; family Desulfobacteraceae; genus Desulfobacula. Next base: position 14,974 of record JAAEKY010000553.1, read on the forward strand.
GCTATCGTGTCTTGAATAATATCTTTTATCGATCCGCTGTCTTTTGCAGTTGTGTTGAATATGTTCAAGCGTTTGCTATCCATGCCAATATCATCAAGGATGGTTTTGACATAACCCACTCTTTTTTTGGCTCGTATACTGCCTTCGGCATATCGACAACCTTTATTGGAGCATACAAGAACGACAACAGCGTCTGCACCGGCTTCAAAAGCTCTTAGAAGATGCACATCTTTTGTCATTGAAGAACACGCCATTTTAATGGTTTTTGCTTCACAACCGTCAAACATTGAAGCGGTTTCTTCAAACGAGTTTAAACAATGGAACAGCGTAAGTTTTGGTGTATTATTAATGTTCATTTTTTTCCCCAAAATTAAATTAAAAAAGGCATTTGCCCAGGTTATAATTTGGGAAAACGCCTTTGTTTTCTTTAACTTTGCTAATACGCCATTGTATTAAGCGGAACTTATAAATTAAAAGAAATGATCTAAAATGTCAAGCATTACTTTTCTCTCTCCCAAGTGCACAGACCATCAAAATACATTTGAGCAAGATCAGTTTTCTATGATCTCTCTGATTTTCTCAGATAATTCCTGGAGCCTAAATGGTTTTTGGATAAACCCATTGCATCCTCTTTCCATGATTTGATCAGCATCTCCGCTTAAACTATAGCCGCTCGAAAGGAGGACCTTTGTTGTGGAATTAATTTTCATGAGTTCATCATACGTTTCTCCGCCCTTCATATCTGGCATGATCATGTCCAAAATGACTAAATCAATTTCATTTTGGTTTTCATTGAACACCTTAAGGGCAGTTTGTCCGGAATCTGCAGTGAAAACTTTGTAACCCAGCTTTTTTAACATTTTACAGCATGTGTCAAGGATCATCTTTTCATCATCAACAATGAGAATTTTTTCATTTCCTTTTTTGATGTTCAGTTGATTTACAGGTGGGTTTACCACAGCTTTACTTGAAGCTGGCAGGTAGATGGAGAACTTACTTCCCCGTCCAGGATCACTTGATACAAAAATTGCTCCATTATGATTTTTAATAATACCATATGAGGAAGCAAGTCCCAAACCCGTACCACGTCCCATCTCTTTTGTGGTAAAAAATGGATCAAAAATTTTGCTTTGTGTTGTTTTAGACATACCTTCGCCAGTATCTTGGACCGTAATTCTAACATATTTACCCGGCTCAATATCTGAAGATTGAATCTCATTTTTATCATCAACTATAAGATTCCTTGTTTTAAGAAAAATATCCCCACCCTGGGGCATGGCATAGAGTGCATTGACATAAAGATTAATGAGTACTTGATTGATCTGTCCCTGGTCAATCTCAACCGCCCAAACAGGCTGCTCATAATTTTTATGAATATTAATTTCTTTATGGGTTCGCCAGAACATGTCTGAAGTTTGATTCAAAATCGTGCTAATATCAGAAGATTGAATTTCATATTTCCCTCCCCTGGCATACCCTAGAAGTTGGTCTGTAAGACTTGTCGCATTTTCAACACATTCACCAATATCTTTTAAACTTTTGTGAAACGGATGAGATGAATTTGTATCCAGCATGATGAGAGATAAATGACCGGAAATACCCATAAGCAGGTTATTGAAATCATGTGCAATACCGCCTGCTAAAGTACCTATGGCTTCCATTTTTTGAGAATGAACTAGTTTTTCTTCCATAAGTTTTAGTTTTGAAATATCTGAGGCTATTTGAACTCTGACGATTCGACCATCAATCCATTTTATAGCTCTGTCGTAATTAATGTACCATTTGTTTGTTCGTTTGTTTTTACCCTGCCAGATATAGACATCATCAGGATGTCCATCTTTATCGAATAATTTATCATTTGTACAGTTTTTGCAGGGCGTTGAACGGTTTTTGAAAGTTTCAAAACATCGTTTCCCTGTGAAATCTTCACCAAAGTTTTTGATCATACATTTGTTCATGAATAAGATTTCATAGGTTTTTATATCTGTCACATATATTGTGGCATCAATGCTGTCCAGTATTGTGAGAAAGCTTTCTTGAGATAATTTTAACGTATTCTCTGCATTTTTCCGATCTGATATATCATGAAAAATAACAATGCCTGCAGTAATTTTTTTGTCTTCATTAAAGATGGGCGCCGCATTGACAGAGACCCAACGATCCACTCCAGTTTCATCTTTGATAATGACTTCTTCATTTTTGGTGGTCTCACCTTTGAGTATGGCCCGTGAAAGGGGAAGATCTTCCGCAGGATAGGGCGTTATCGCATCGGGTTTATACGTCTGCCATTTGATGGCATGTTTGGTGACATCTATCTCTGTCAATCCTTTTTCAGAGCTGCCACGGATTAAAAAAGCCGCAGGGTTTGCATATCTAATTTTAACATCAGGGGCATCAGCAATGATAACACCGGAAGGAGACTGCTGAACAGCCGCAGTAAGCATATTCGAAATTTTATTTCGTTCTTCTTGTTCATGTTTAAGCTTTTCATGGCTTTCCCTGATTTTTTGGTTTTGATTTTTTAGTTTTTTTCTTAGAGTAGAAATCCATCCACCAAAGAAAGCAAACCATGTAATTAAGGTGCCAAATAAAGTGAATATAAAAAATTCATACTTAAAAGACATCAGGCGTTGCAAAATAAAATGTTCTATGCATAGAACACTGGCATACATTCCCATAATAGCAATCACTACAGACAAATATTGCTTAAGGTTTAGCCTTAACATGCCAAAACTAAACGCAGGGATGTAAAACATCAATACAATCGGGCGTGCATCTGGTAGGAAGTAAAGAGAAATCATTCCCCAAGAGGCTGCGAAAATCATCTGCTCACGCGTCAAGGATGGATCATGGAATCGAAGATTTATTTTTTTTAAAAAAAGTATCAGGAAAATAGTATTGCCTGCAAAGGCATAGATTAAATAAACAGCCCATTGTGCATTGGCCATATGTCCAATCCCTATAAAATTTATCATAAAAGTGATAAAACTCACCAAAAAATATGTGATTAAGGCGAGCCCAAATCGATAAATTCTAACTTTTTGTGCTTTTTCAATGCTCTGATTAGAAAATTTAGTTTTATCTTCTTTGGTTTTCATGGCCAACTGAGCCTTTAAATTAAGATGCTAAATATGTTTAAAAAAACAATTGGTGCGAATAACATAATATATAAAGGAATTTATTCAAATTTTAAACCATAAATCAATAACTTTATTTCGATATTGAATATTAAATTTAAAATGAAAGCATATAATTATTCTGTTATTCAGAAAAGATTTTTGTTATGTTTAATATATTTTTATTTTAGAAGCGCGAATGAAATATACTGAACCAAAAATTCTAAGCTATTTCGATCAAGTTATAAAACTTGCGTGCCTTAGCGCCGTAAAAAAATGAAAATTAAAAAAAATAGAGCAATATACCGCGATGATGACTAAAAAAGCTGGGAATAAAATTAAAAAATTATATAATCGAGATTTGCTTCTGCCCTATGGGCTGCCCTACTTTGCTTATGTCGGTATTGTTTCTTTGGGCCAGGACAGGCTGCCTGTTGAAGTGATTTACATTTTAGAAATAATGATTGTCCCTTTGCTATTGTATTGGGCCTGGAAATGGTATGCGCCTATAAAAGGTCCTGAAAAAGTGACAGGATCTATTTTTTACGGAATTGTATTCGGGATCTTGGGCCTTGTCGTCTGGTGTCTTCTATTGGCCCCTTTTATTGATATCAAGGGTGAACCATGGGACAAGACAGGATTCTTTTTAAGACTGTTTACAGCCGCCATAATTGTTCCTGTTTTTGAAGAATTATTTATAAGGGGCTACATATTTCGACTGGCCCTCCAGTGGGACAATAATAGAAAAAATAAAAATATCGCTTCGCCTTTAAATGAAAGCTTGGATCATAATAGCATCAACGATGTCAAACCGGGTGCCTGGAGTGTGATGGCAATTGCTATTTCGACCATCGCTTTTTCTGCAGGGCATATGCCGGTGGAGTGGGTTGCTGCTGTTGCATACAGCATACTGATGTCCATTTTATGGATGATTCGAAAAGATCTTTTATCCTGTATCGTTGCTCATGGGGTAACCAATCTGACCCTTGGACTTTATGTCTGGTACACTGGTAATTGGGGCTTCTGGTAATTGTCAGTCATCGGGCCCAATCGTGCAGGGAAAACAACCTTTGTGGAAGATCTTCTGCCAGAAGAAGCCGGATGTCTGAATTTTCTAAATGAAGATTTAATTGTCTGCAGGATCACCAATCGATAATAAAAGATTTCAACAAATCAGTTGAAATCTTTTTTTGTCCAACACATTGGACACCTTTCACCTATCAAAGTGATACAGCACCTTTCTTTCTATAATCACGAACCAATGTTGATTCCATTCGATACCATTTTTTCTATAGTCTTTCCTAAATTGGTTGTGTTTTTTAGACCGTGTATTATTTGAGTGCCATGCGCATTTGTCAGGGACCATGTGATGATTAAATCATTATTTGAATAATTATATACAACAGCTGCCGCTTTTGCTTTGCTGTTATATGCCACTCTAATTTGAGAAAGGAGAAAGCCATCTTCTATCAGCCGTTTAATTATGTTGCCCACCCCGTCGAGATGCGGCGCAATGACAATAAAAATAACTTCTCTTTTTTCAAAAGGATAGATATCAAAATTCTTTATTTTTTTTGTAATCTGGGCAAGCAGATTTGTATCGTTATTGTTATAAATTTTATCTTTAGGGCTGATATGTGCGAGATATCCAAATTTTTGGGGTACACTTGCCAAAACAGCTGTGCAAGTGCTCACACCCCATGTTTCGAGAACCTCATTATTTTCTGCCTTTAAAAATTCGTCCATATCCACTCGTAAGGCATTTTTATAATGGGTAATAGAAGTATCCTTACCCGCAGGTTGTGAAATCAGGGTTCCCAAATGTTTCATAAGCAGATTTCTATAATATTTACTGTGCTGCTTATAATGTTGTGTTGTGATCTCATCTTTATCAATTTTTGCAACCACCAGCCAGGAGGTTCCGAGAAATTCGACTACTTCAAACGAACTCAGTGCAATCTCACCTCTATAGTCTGTAACGACCCGATGCCCTTTTTTTTCATTGAATTTTGCTTTTATATTACGATCATCAAGACGCTCTTTTAAAATAGTTGAGTGGCCTTTAAAATAGGACTCAGTTAACATCAATCCTTTACGATTCACTAAAAATGTTTCCCCGGTCTGCCCGATATCATCTGTTGCTGAGAATATCGAATTCAAACTGTTTATGGAACATTGAAGAATTATCCAGCCCGCTTGAACCCCCTTTTTATAAACAGGCTCAATAAAAAATGCAGCAGGTTCGGAGGAAGGTGTATATTCATAATAGTCAATAAATACTTCTTGATCCGGTTTGTTAAGGATTGCTTCCTGTAGCCTTCCTAAGATCTTACCGCTATTGCTCATGTTGATATTTATGTCAGCTTCTTTTCGAAGGGTATAGAAGACAGAGCCTGCCATATCAATAAACAAAATATCATAAAATACAAAATAATTTTTAATATAATAGCTATTAAAGTGCTGTCTCATTTTTTCGATATCATTGGAGAGAGATGCCGGGGCCTTCTGCGATTTGCAAAGATTATGATAATATCGGTTCATATCAAAAAAAGAAGCGATTGTTTTATCTGTAGAGGCCTGGCTTGCAAGAGTATGAATTTTTTTTGTAAATCGATCGAGTTGACCAACCTTTTCCTGCCGGATATAATCTAATTGAATAAACGCCCAATCATACGGGCTTTTTTCCGCGTGGGCCGAAACAGTACTTAATGCATTTAGAACTACTACCAACAAAGGTATCAGAAATTTTATCATATTTAAATTCATCTTTTTGTCGCTACTACCTGCTTTGTATTTTTTATTGAATGCGCTTTTTATATAATCGAGCACAGTTTCACCATGCCTTTTACCCGAAATTTTTTTTTGCTTTGCAACAGGCAACCAATAATGAATCATTCTTTAAAAAAATTAGTTCTCTTAACCGGACGCATTGTTGAAAATCCATATGGGTGTAATGAACAATTGAATTACGATAGCCATTTGTTACAATTTTTAATTTTTGTAAAAATTTTCTACCGATGGCTATACCAGATGACTCAGACATATTTTCAAGATAATTCCCATAAGCGTCTAAAGCATATTCACCTTCAAGTGTTTTCTTTAATGCAAAAAGATATTGCCCCAGGGTAAGGTGTGTTATTTCAGGATAATTTTGAGTGTCTGCTACCTTGGCAAGCATAGTAAAATATACGGGAAGTCCCTTTATTTCACTGATTTTATTGGTTGATAAAAAATGTTTTGTTTCCCCATTTGTTTTGTTTACAAATGGCCATACAAGCTTATGATTGATTTCAGTTTCAAGTGCTTTGCAAAGCTCCATCCCGACAAGGCTGAAATCTGTTTCCACAGAATTTTTATCAAGCATTGAAAAAGCATGTTCCGCAGTTGTCAGATATGATCTGGCCTCTTTTGACATCCTCATCCACAAATCCGTCCCCAGAATAGTTTCAACCTGTTTTTGGACATCATTAAAAGACTGTTTTTGTTTTTGTGATTTTGCTTCCATTATTTCCAAAGTAAGGCGTAGCATTTTTCTTTGATTGGATTCTTTTTGGATCTCTTCGACTTCCATAGCCTGTTCAAGATCCACTATTTGTTTTTCATAATTGCTTTGGATTTCCTCCATTTGGCTTTCCATATCGTTTCTGGTTTTCCGGATGGTGACTCCTGTTTTTGCCTTTGTCTCTTTAACTTTTTTTGAAATGCTGTTGTTTCTACTTTTCAGGGATTCGGTTTGCTCTTTCAATGACTTTATCTCATTTTCAAGAGACATTATGATTGTGGAAAGTTCTTCTTCTTTCTCATTTTTTTTATTTAAAAAGGCGATAAATTCTTTTTGATAGATTGTTTTTAATTCTCTTTTTAATTTCCTGTCTTTCCCTAATTTAAAAGCATGTTCTAATAAATAATAGGCCTTTTCCTTCTGGCATTTTCTAAGAGCAATTAGGCCAAGATATCTATATGCATCTGCATTGGTGGGATCAATAGAAATTGCTTTTTGGAAATACCTTTGTCCGGAACGGGGATACCTTATTACCGTCATGGCGGTTAATATAATAAAACAAAAAACCAATGCAGGCACCATTACAACCCATGGTAAGCTATGGGTGTAATGGATAATATAAAAATACAAAAAGGAAGCAAACATCATAAAAGTTGCAACAGGAAGCCACCGGATCATCAGATTTTTTTGGGCAAAGCGATTTGTCAACTGGGCTTTTGCATCCTGCAGGCGGCCCAACTCGACCCAATCGGTTGCATTTGAAGGGCTTTTAGATATTTTTTTCTTCTGGTCTGAAATTAAGGCGTCATAAAGCCCGGGATCAGAGACTTCAAATTTAGGGTTTCCAATTGCCATGGCTTATACCCTGCCAGAGTTCTGGGATATATAATTTTTTATATCCCAGAACGCTTGATTTTAGAAAATAATGGGGTTAAAAATCTTTAAATTCGTCATCATCATCAAAAGGTATGACCTGATCAGGACGGATCTCTTTCTTGTTGGACGGCAGTGCTTTCTGCTCGCCGAGATTCCTGGGCTGATGGTGGGATGCAATGGCCTTCATTCCGCTATGGCCAGCACCAGAACCGCTTTGTGTGTTCTTTCCGGTAACCAGTGTGACAAGGTCTCCAACATAGTCTTTGAGTTGTTCTGCCTGGGCATTCATTTCTTCGGATGCTGAAGCAGATTCTTCTGCGTTAGCTGCATTTTGCTGGACAACCTTGTCCATCTCTGTGATGGCCAGATTAACCTGCTCAATTCCACTTGCCTGTTCATCGGATGCACTTGAAATTTCTGCAACAATATCTCCTACCTTTCCCGAACTATCTGCAACTTGTGTGAATGCATCATTGGTGGTAGTAACAAGCTCGGATCCTTCAGTGACTTTTTTAACTGTACCTTCAATAAGTTCTGCTGTGTTTTTTGCCGCATCAGCAGCTCTCATGGCAAGGTTTCTGACCTCATCTGCCACCACTGCAAACCCGGCACCGGCTTCTCCTGCTCTTGCTGCCTCGACAGCGGCATTAAGTGCCAGCAGGTTTGTCTGGAAAGCAATCTCGTCAGTGGTTTTAATGATTTTTGAAGTTTCTTCACTCGCTTTTGAAATTTCTTCCATGGAGACAATGAGTTTATCCATTGATTCATCAGCGGTTTTTACCACCTGGTTTGCATCTTTCATTAACCCATCCGCATGTTTTGCGTTTTCAGAGTTTTTCTTGGTCATGGAGGACATCTCTTCCATAGAAGATGAGGTTTCCTCAATGGATGCGGCTTGCTGGGAAGCACCTTCTGCCATAGACTGACTTGATGAAGACACTTGACTTGATGCAGAGGCCACCTGGTTGGAGCCCTCATTTAAGCCATCAATAATGCGGTTGACAGGACCGGTAATGCTTCTGGTGATAAAAAATGCCACAAGAATGCCGATAACAAGTGCAACGATTAATCCTACAATCATAACAGTGGAAGCACTGGAGAGTGAATCAACGGCACCCGTGGCTATCCTGTCAGTTGCCTTCATACCTGCATCGGCAGTTGTTTTACATGCATCAATGACTGCCTGTCCTGCGACCCCTCTTTTACCTCCCAGTT
>JAAEKY010000554.1 GCA_024227235.1 Desulfobacteraceae bacterium
ATATAATTACCCCATAATATAAAGTTCTGAATGATTTTTGTGTCCGGACCACTTAGGCAAATCATCTTTTATGTCTATAATGCGCATGCCATAGAAGATATGGCATGTTGGTTTGAATTTCGTTGGTACTTTTGAAAAACCCCCAAAAATAAAAAGTGATGGAAATGCAAGCCACATATTGCGACCTTCATCAGCAATGTGAGTTCCACATAAAGCACAGCTGACTTTGCATGGAAGAATTCTCTCCTGTATATTGAGTTCACTGTTGTAAAAAATCAGATTATCAATGCCTTTCGTAATTCTGACGTCATGCTTGTGAAATATAGCTACCCATTGCATAGGGGCCCCATGCAGTTTCTGGCATGCCAAACAATGACATATTTTTGCATCTACAGGATCTGAGCACACCTCATATTGTACTGCATCGCAGTAGCAACTTGCACGGTATTTGATTACAAAATTAACATCTGCAACCGACGCATAATTTGATCCAAATTCTTTTTTCATGTTAGTCAAATCTTACGTGTCATAAAATGGCACATACGCCAAGCGTATCTATAGAGTGTTTGGTACTTCTCGCAAATGGGCAGTTGCACGATTTTTTGTTGTAAAATCTTTATAAGCCCTTTCAACAGCGTCTTCAGAAATATCCAGCGCATTAGCTACATCATTTTTAGGTACCTCATGCTCCCATGCGTAAAGAAGATAATCCAGTTTTTCAAATGAAATTCTGAAAAAAAACTCCTGATCGCTCACAGGAAGGCTAAAAGTATCCGGGCTTGGTTGACGATTAATAATTTCAGGAATTACTCCGAGATATTCAGACAGTTGATATATTTGATTTTTGTAGAGATGTGTGAACGGCTCAATATCAGTGCCCCCATCTCCATATTTACAGAAATCTCCTAATATAAACTCAGTTCGGTTCGTGGTTCCTGCAACAAGAAGGTTTCGTCGTTCTGCTTCAGCATAGAGATGCAACATTCGAGCTCTGATTTTTATATTTGCGAATGAGGTAATTGTACGTAATTCTTCCATATTTAACCGTTTTTTCTTTATTTCTCCATCAGGCATTTGAACTTGAAGAAGATAAAAACTAAAACTAGCCCGTTCCAAGAGATCAGTGGGAAGTGTTATATTATATTTATAACCAGGCTTATATTCGGGAATCAATTTCTGTATAAACTCATCCCGCCATTTATACTGAACAATGCTGTCAACTGTAGGTGTAATATTAATTTGACGATGTTCTATATCTAAAACTTGAGCATGTTTTATTGCATATTCACTGCTAATTGGATTGGATTCTGATTCAGGAAGAACAAGTCCGATTACTTTTTCTTTTCCTATCGCATGTACTGCAACGGATGCTATACATGCGGAATCAATACCGCCACTCAATCCAACTATTATTCCTTTTCTTCGAAAAACAGCATTCATCTGATCCACAATAAACTTTGTTAGTTTCTCTAAATGCTGTGCAGGATCAATTTTTAAAACATCAAGGTTGAATTCCATCAGAAACCCCCGATTTAAATTCATATTTATTTAATATACAGATTTCACGGTATCAAGCATCATTGCAGAAAAGGGGTCACGTCTGCCCTTGACCCTTAACGACAATATCGATCAAACCAGCAACCTTCCGTTTCAACTTTCGCTCCTTTGCCATTTTTCTTTTTAACCTTTCGATGACGCTGCTCACCGAACTGTATTTTTCCATATCAAACTGGGCGCCAATTGCCTTTAGACTATCCCTTCTCAACCGACGCATTAAAAAAATGGCGACGTTGCGAGGCTCATTGAACTCGCCTCTTTTGGATTTATATAACTCAACTGGTTTGATATCGTAGAAATCACACACCGTTGAAATGATTTCTTCCGGCTCAGGTGCAAGTTCTTTGCTCTGAGGCACTTCAATATTATCTTTTCGATGATAATATCGTCCTTTGATCCAATCCGTAAATGTTTTTTCACCCAACACTGAGGGCCATTTTTTTCCTTCAAGAACACGAGTTAACACCTCGTCTTCCTCAAAAGCCATAAATCGCCTGTACATTTTAACCCAAAGCTTTTTGTTTTTAGATAAATGACGAAAAACATAAACTTTGTAAATCCAATCCCATTTTTTTGAAGTGGACAGATACCCTTTATGGCTGCTCCACACATACTGATTCATGCCGGCGATACCGGCTTTGGTTGGATTTTTGTG
>JAAEKY010000555.1 GCA_024227235.1 Desulfobacteraceae bacterium
GCTCATCAAGTAAAAGAAAATTTGCTTCAGATTTTAGGACATTTGCAAGATGCACTCGGTTCCTTTCCCCTCCTGAAAGAACCTTGGCTTTTTTTTGTTGATCCTTGCCTGAAAAATTAAATTTTGAAACATAGGCTCTCGAGTTTACCTTTCTTCCCGCTATAACGAGAGTATCATTCCCGCCTGAAATATTTTCCCAGATACTTTTTTCTCCATCAAGCGTATCTCTGTCTTGATCAACATAGCCAATTGCCACAGTATCCCCTGTTTCAAGTTCACCTGAGTCTGGTTTTTCCTGATTTATTATCATTTTAAAGAGTGTGGATTTACCAGCACCATTTGGACCTATAATGCCCACAATTGCACCTGGAGGAATAATAAAATCAGTCTTTTCCATTAGCAATTTGTTTTCAAAGGACTTGGATAACTCGCTTGCAATAAGAACCTTATCTCCTAATCTTGGTCCTGGTGGGATAAAAATTTCCATGACTTCATCTTGCTGATCTGCATCTTTTTTAAGAAGATCTTCATAGGATGTGATTCGTGATTTGGACTTTGTCTGTCTTCCTTTAGGAGACATACTGATCCATTCAAGTTCTCTTTCAAGAGTTTTTTGTCGTTTGCTCTCATGTTTTTCTTTATGCCGTAATCTTTCCTGCTTTTGTTTCAGCCATGAAGAATAATTACCCTTAAATGGTATCCCAACGCCCCTGTCAAGTTCTAA
>JAAEKY010000556.1 GCA_024227235.1 Desulfobacteraceae bacterium
ATACTCGAGGACCTGCAGGAAAAAATACCTCAGATTCAAAAAATTGAGGTTGGCATCGATTCCAGCAAAACACCAAGCTCATTCGATGTCGTTTTATATTCCGAATTCAAAAATCAGGAGGATTGCAGCATTTACATGCAACATCCCGATCACAAAAAAGCGGGTGAATACATCGGTCAGGTAAATACCCAACGGGTTGTTGTGGATTATACCACTTAGCTGTTGCGGCCTTCGCAATCAAAAGAGTTCCAGCAACATACCAATCCGGATCTCCTGAAGCGTCCCTCAACTCAGTCGGAATCTAAATATGACCAAGGGCCGGTTCTTCATTTAGGATCTGCTCTATCTTTTTATGCGAAAATGACATATCATGTTTTGAATTGGTACTAAGGGGCCACTCGTAGAACACATGCAGGTGATGCAGTGGTCCATTTTTCTTGAGTATCATGTCCACTTTTGAGGCATGAGAACCATGAAAATTAAACAAGCCCTCGCATACCACATACAGAAGGCATGTATTAACTTAGTGGTTCATCTGATTCAAAACCTGTCCTGGGAAAGCGCCTACAAAACCGGTACCTTTTTGGGAAACCTTCTCTATCACCTGAAAATAAGAAAAAAAATAGCCTTCACAAACCTGGATATTGTTTTCGGTGATACCAAAACGTACCAGGAAAAAAAACAAATCTACAAAAATTCGCAA
>JAAEKY010000557.1 GCA_024227235.1 Desulfobacteraceae bacterium
AAGAGTTTAAAAACATGCTGGAATCAAACGCCCTTAGTTTTTCCCAGCTTTTTGATACCTTTTATATTCCTATCCCCAATACCCACCCCCAAAAATTCCATACAGCCTACGACAGGAAAACCGATGAAATACTTCGAATTGTTTTAGATAAATATCTGGATTTCGACAAGAAATTGATCTTTGTAGTGGCAGTGGATAGAAACGGATATGTTCCAACCCATAATTCTAAATATTCAAAACCCTTAACGAATGATGCCGATTATAATGTGAAAAATAATCGTACAAAACAGCTTTTCAATGACCGTACAGGTCTGGCAGCTGCAAGAAATAAAAACCAATTTCTTTTACAGACATACAGCAGGGATACCGGGGAGCAGTTTTATGATCTTTCTGTACCCATTTTTATTAAAGGAAAACACTGGGGTGCCATACGTATAGGCTACAAACAATAGGCCTTGCGGCTCAATATCAAAGAAGCGATCCATAAACACACGGTGATTTTTCAGGTGATTTATGTGCCAAAATCCTCCTGAAAAATCCTCGTTTTAAACTATTTTTGAACTTTCATTAGAAAAGGAAATTTTAACATGGCAAATATTATTACAGGTAAAATCGGTGTAAGGGTCGCTGTTATTGTGAACTTTTTTCTTCTTGTTGTCATTGCCATCGGGACATATGTTCTCATTGATAAGCAAACCCTTAGACTTCAAGAAGAATTGCTTTCCAAGGGGCAGAATCAGTCAATTCTTGGTGCAAAGATGATTGG
>JAAEKY010000558.1 GCA_024227235.1 Desulfobacteraceae bacterium
ATGGTTCCGCCAAGGAAAGTACCCACTGTCAGTACCACTGACTTGGCTTTAAACTTCAAGCCCATTTGCGTAACAACACCGCATACCTGATCGTTTTCAACAATCAGATCGTCAACGCTCTGTTGGAACAAGGTTAGGTTTTCTTGATTTTCAACAATGTCGCGAATAGCGTTTTTGTAAAGCGTACGGTCCGCTTGCGCACGCGTTGCACGAACAGCTGGGCCTTTAGAAGAATTCAATGTTCTAAACTGAATACCACCTTTGTCGATAGCCAGTGCCATTGCACCACCTAACGCATCGATCTCTTTTACAAGATGGCCTTTACCGATCCCACCAATTGCAGGGTTACACGACATCTGGCCTATCGTCTCAATATTGTGAGTGAGCAACAGCGTATTTGCACCCATGCGAGCAGCTGCAAGTGCCGCTTCTGTACCTGCATGTCCACCACCTACAACGATGACATCAAATGCTTCAGCATAAAACATGGTTAAACCTCACTATTAACTTACGATAAGCCGATTAAAAACTAATTTTTCTCACGCAGAGACTGCTGAAAAAAGGGCGCGTATTTTATCTGACTTATTGGATAAAGAAAATGATTAAATTTTCCTCAAAACCTGTTTTTGAAAAGGTGTGATCGAATTATAAGATCTTAAGATCTCTTTTAGATCTGTTTATTTTTACTTTTATTAGGATCATCAAGATCTGTGGGTAACCGATCAAAGCACATAAAGATCATCAAGTTACGCGATCAATAACATTGGGAAACCCCGATCCATAACCCTACCTCAAACTTGTGTATAAATGGCCTTTTTATCCACACCCCGAATCGTTTGAAAAGTTATTCTTTTTTCGATCAAAGCTTATGCACAGTGGTTTGTAGGATCCTATCCACAGGGGTGATCAAGATGTGATCCAGCTGGGGATAAAATGTTTGCTATTTATGTATCGCGATCAAAAGATCGTGTAGTTACGTGCGTTATAGCGTGATCTCATTGTGGAGGAGATCTTTTCCAAAAGCTGTGATTAGATCGCCCGATCGCATTTATCAACATCTTCAAAAAATGTGCAGGCTTTTATGAACGACAAGATTATTTTTCCAAAACAGCTCATTTTTCAGGAGAAAAACATAGGAGCTGACCAAAATACAGTCACTTTTATAAGGTAGAAGTGGGTCTGAAAGAATGGTTATTTGTTTAACTGAAGGAGATCGTTGAGTGTATCTATGAATTGAAACCGTATCGTTTTGGTAAAAAGCGGGATCAACAGACTAAGTGATTCGCTATTACTTAGCACAACAGGAACATGCAATAAGGTTTAATGAAGGAAAAGACCTAGCAGAGTAAGGGGAACG
>JAAEKY010000559.1 GCA_024227235.1 Desulfobacteraceae bacterium
CTCAAAATTAATGTTTTTATATTGGCACGTTTATCAACTTGAAAAATAAAAGAAAGAGCAGAGCCAACTAAATGACTCTGCTTAGCGAATCCTTGTTTAAATACAAAGTTATTGTTTTCTTCTTCTGTTGACTCCTGCAAGACCTAAGAGTCCAGTTCCTAAGAGAAGCATTGTGGCTGGTACTGGTACAGGATTATTGGGTTCGTAGGTCCATGTCGCATAATTGTTTAATACACCAAAAGTAAATACTCCATTTAATATTGTGCCGTCTGATAAGGTTCCAATCACCGTAGCGTTATTTGCATGCATGTATCCAAAAGTACCTTCACCATGATTTGTTTCATGATATACTTCTCCACTGGTCCAAGATGCTCCGACCACTTCAATTTGAAAACCGATAGGAAAATAATGGTCAGTATAAGCAGACCAGTCATATGTCCCGACACCACCTCCTGAAGCCTGAGCATCCCAAAGAAAATGAGATCCCCCTCCTACAATTGTGCCACCATCACCGGCTAATAATCCAACACCGGTTTCGGTATGTTGTCCAGTACCAGTTTTTAAAAATCCAGAATATTCCCATGTATTTGTATCGCTATCATAGGTAATTAATGCAGCTTGTGCCTGAGGTATAAAAACACATGATAAAAAAATCAATAATACAATTTTCTTCATTATTTAAAACTCCTTTAATTTGAATAATTAATTTTTTACAATAGAGCAATCTCCCCTTGAGGTATTTTTGCTATTTCGTTATTAGTTTAGAAATCAAGCAAGTAAAATGCCATAATGCTGTGTATTTTATAAATAATTGAATTTGAAATAAAACGCCTTCTACACCATAAGTGTTAATAATCGGTGATAGCAAAGATATTAATACTTACACAGGTAGTTCAGATAATAATACCAAATCAAATACAAATACCAAAAAAACAAAATTCATTATTGAACGGTTTATTCTAAATGAGAAAAAAAAGTGATAAAATGAGTAAATAAAGTAATAATAGTAGATAAACTTATTCTTAATAAGAAAAAATAGGTTTTGTTACGTACATGGAAAATTATCCTTAACTTAAAAAATATTTGGACTATTTGAAAGATTGAGGGTTTTGAATAAAACAACTATTGTTGACCGTAGAAACAATCAAAATCGAGGATTATTTGTCGTCTTGAATAGGAATAAAAAAAGCAGAGCCAAATGAATGACCCTGCTCTTTAAAATGCTTGTATAACTTTTCTGCTGTTATTTTTTTCTTCTGTTTACTCCTGCAAGACCAAGGAGGCCACAGCCAAATAATAGTATAGCGCTTGGGATTGGTACTGTTGAAACGCTTTCATCGAATGTAAAATTGTCCATGGCAAAATAGTAGGCAGTGTTAGTGCCAAAGGCCGTCCCACCATAGGCTGAGAAAGTCAGTTTGTCAATTCCAATGAAATCAAAGTCAACCATAGATGGGACTGTAGTATCAACGGTGACAGTTTTGCTGTATATTTCAGAATAACCTGAAAAGCCTTTTACTTCTATAGATAATCCGTTACGAAAGGCTGCTGTGAGATAGGCGCTATTAAAAGTAAAAGAAGAGGAACGACTCACGGAAAGCTCACCAATGACTCCACCATTACCATAGGCTACATACTCCCCTGATACATTTGAATTAGCGTATCCACTCAGCGGTTGAGTAGTAACATTAAGTGAATTAAAACGAAGCCAGGTAAAGCCGCCATAACCCTCAGGCATACTCCCCCCCGCATCTTGTCCACTAATATCATCAAAGCTTAAAATTGCCGCATGAGCCACAGGTGCTATCAAGAACAAAAACATAATCAGCGCTAAAAACTTCTTCATCATTTCTCCTTTGTGCATTTTCAACTTTAACCCGATGGCCTCACAATGAGGATCTAATATCGGTTTTTATAATAAACAGGGTTTACTACAGCAATTATTGTACCTGATTGTTGATGTTTCAATAGGATTGTCGCTAACTACCTTTGATATCGATATTTTTTCAATAAAAAAAATGGTATTCAATGTTTGATATCGATTTATTAGGAAAATGTGTTAAAAATATAATAGTTTTAGGGAAAAAATGTATTAATTATAGGAAAAAAATGTATTAATTATAGGAAATCTTTTTCTCAATAATTTTGTCTATTGTTAAATCCTTTATTCCATTATATGAAAAATCACATATCAAAAATTAATCAAAATGACATTACGGTTTAATTGTATATGTTGACATAATTATTCGGCTTTATTGCTTTCTTCTGTTTACTCCTGCAAGACCTAAAAGACCAAGCCCGAAAAGAAGCATTGTAGCAGGTTCGGGGACTGGAGCACCAGTTATCGAAAATGTTGTAAAAGTCTGGCTACCCCATATTCCTCCTGTTCCCGTTGTGGCGTATGCAAAATCGAATGCTGTGGTCGTGTTTCGATTCCATCTGATCCAAAAATCATTTGAACCTGATGAGAGACTATCGTTGTTGACCGTCGCATATATAATATCGAACCCCCCCGGTGGTAAGTAATCTATCTCTGCTAACGTGTAACTGTGGCCTAATACAGTAAGATCGATTGACGTAAGGTGATCGATTTCATCATATATTGTATCTGCTTCCCAGGTTATTGTACCTGATGCGGTGGTCGCGGGTCCCGGCGGATTCGGCCCAAAGAGATTGGAACTTTCCAACCCTTCTACTGTGAAGTTCATGGTGATTGGGGTGGCATTTGCATTCCAAACCATACCAAAAATCAACGACATTATCCCTAAAAGTATTAAGATTTTCTTCATTTTCATCTCCTTTAAATCCTGTCTGCAACAAAAGTTAATGATAGCAGCTAACAAGCAATATACATACCACATTGTAATAGCTTTTTATAAAATCGAGTTTGACTATAAAAAGAGATGATTGTGATAACCATCTTTTTTCAGAATCAGGAGGGTTCTTTCAACCATTAGATTAATATAAAGTTGGTGAAGAATTGGAAATGACTGCGTGGGAACTGGGTCATTTCTGATCTCACCGGCCTATAGGGATCTTGAAACCCACCAACCAATTCTTAAACATCTGGTCAGTGATCTTATCGTAAACCCAAAGCTGAAGTCTGGGAGTGTTGGAATTAGGTTTCTTGGTGGCACTGGAGATTTGCTGGAGGGATATCAACTGTGAAGTCAAAAAAATCCCGATCCCTGAATCCGAAAAAATATTTAAAATTAAGGTGTTTACGTAAATGAAATTATAGATAGCTAAAAATCAAATTTATTGTTTATCGAATAAGTTTTGAATATGCAAAAAAAATGAGACAAAAATGTGTTGCCTCATGGTGCGCTTATGTCTCAATAGGTGAAGGGTTTAAATTCATGCAAATTGAATTTTTTTCCAGCCATTACAGTATATAGGAAAAATCATAATCAAGTTTCTCAAAACCCCATTAAACTATATTGGAAACTTTAATCAACCAGTTGATCTATCTCAACTATTAATATCATATCTATAATTTAAGAGGGATAATCTTTCAAATTTTCAATGATTTTGGAATTGGATAAGAATCTAATTGAGGGAGCACCCCCTACTCCCAACATCGCACCTAAAGAGACAAGTGCGCCGTGGGCAAGCTAAAAAAAACTGATTAAAAAAAGGGCTCATGTCCAATTGGATAAGTGTCTCATTAGACAAGTGTCCCCCCAGACCCCCCCCGGAAACAAGTGTTCTATGATCCCAAAAAGACAAAATCACTTAGACCTTCGCTCTCTAAGTGATTGATATGATTCATTTTTTTTAATTTTGGTCGGGACGGCTGGATTTGAACCAGCGACCACTTGTCCCCCAGACAAGTGCGCTACCAGACTGCGCTACGCCCCGAACAGTTTTTTAAAACAAAGCGATTTCTATCATTCTTTGAAAAATGTGTCAAGACATATTACAC
>JAAEKY010000560.1 GCA_024227235.1 Desulfobacteraceae bacterium
GCTCATATGCTATAAAACAAAAAATAGCGTGAAATATCCGGCAGTTCTGCTATAAGGAAAATGGATGATAAAATAAGAAAGGAAGGTGAAAGAATGGCTATATATAATCTGGTCAGTTTTGCGGGTATCTTTATTCTCCTGGCGATTGCATGGGGGATATCCAGGGTGGTATTCCGCCACCAGGGAACAATTAACTGGCATTTGATCGGGTGGGGTATCGGGCTACAGCTTTTATTTGCCCTTTTTATCTTTATCGTTCCGACCGGTGTTAAACTGTTCCAGCATATCAATGATCTGGCTGTGCTTGTGCTGTCTACGGCATCTGAAGGGGCAAAATTCCTTTTCGGCCCACTTGCAGCACCACCCGGGACGAAAGACTCCATCGGCTTTATCCTTGCATTTCAAGCTTTTCCAACAATTATTTTTTTCAGTGCGGTTGTGGCGATCCTTTATTATTATAATGTCCTGCCGTTTGTCATTCGGTTATTTGCCAAACTGTTTACAAAATTTATGCGAATATCGGGTGCTGAAGCCCTGTGTGCCACCAGCAATATTTTTGTCGGTGTGGAATCGGCCTTTACAATCAAACCCTATATTGGGAATATGACCCGATCCGAGTTGTGCACGGTTCTAACAGCCGGGATGGCCACAGTAGCCTCCAACGTGCTTGCACTATATGTTTTTACCCTGCATGTCGAATTCCCCTCAATTGCGGGTCATCTGATTTCCGCCTCTTTTCTGTCGGCACCAGCAGCTCTGGTCATGGCCAAACTGATTTTTCCGGAAACCGGTACTCCCGTAACCCTGGGGAAAGATGTAGACGTCCATTATGAAAGAGAGAGCAGCCTGTTCGAAGCCATTATAAATAGTTCAGGCGCTGCTGTTAAGGTCGTCTTTAGCATTGCCGCACTACTTATTGCAGTTTTGGGACTTGTCGCCTTGTTTGATGTGGTTATTGGTACAATTGGGGCAAAGATCAATCTTTTCACAGGGCTCACGCTTGACTGGTCTTTGAAAGGGATTTTGGGATATATTTTTTATCCATTAACGTTGATTATTGGAATTCCGCTCGAAGATGCTGGCATTATTTCCAGGATCATCGGTGAGCGTTTGATTCTGACAGAAGTCGCCTCATACCAGGATCTGGCCGCCGCACTTAGCAGTAATATGCTTTCTAATCCAAGGTCAGCAGTGGTTGCCGCTTATGCTCTTTGTGGATTCGCCCACCTGGCGTCTATGGCTATTTTTGCAGGTGGGGTCACAGCCCTTGCCCCGGAGCGGACTGCGGCAGTATCCAAGGTGGCATTTAAAGCACTGATTGCTGCCACATTCGCCTGTCTGATGACCGCCTGTGTAGCCGGGACTTTTTTTACAGACACAAGCATTCTGTTTGGTTGACATAAAAAAAGTTAAAAAAGGGGTCGCCCAAGGCAACAGACTGAACATATAAGAAGTAGTTGTAAAAATTGATAAATGAGGTCAGAGTAAAATTAAATACAACAATCCAAATGAACCGGTCTATCCGGTTATTTGAGACGTTATTAATTTCCTCAATATTTACACAGAGAATATTCTATTTATAGTTGCTGGGTTGTTTTTGTTTATTAAAAGCGATTTTTTCAGACCTCTAACTGCAAAAAGCCAAATGACTGTGAACAAAACTTTGGGTACTGCACATTCACTATAGATAGAAGAGCACATGATAACTATGAATCGACAACAAGTTAATGTAAATACTACAAATGTGTTTGCTGTAATTATCCAGCATTCTGCGGTGATTAATATTCTTATGATTGTATTGTTCCTCATCGGTTGTTCTGAGTCAGAATCGCCTGGGGCTCAGTCTCTATCCGTTTCAGAGAAATCCGAAGTAGAAGACAGAATCGCTAATAAAGCTAATGAAATTGGAACTGCTGTACTGCTTATTCAAAAAGGTGGTCAGGTAGTTTTTTCTTTCGGAGACATATCAAAAAAATACATGTGCCACTCGATTAGAAAACCACTTCTTGGAGGGCTTTATGGAATTTATCAAGAGAGAGGAATTATCGATATTGAATTGACACTCGCTGATCTTGAAATTGATGACATAGAACCGTCATTAACTCAAGAAGAACAACAGGCAAATATCCAGGATTTGCTCTTGTCTCGATCTGGTGTTTACCATGAAGCAGGTGGCGAAGTTCACGCTATGATTGATGCTCGACCACAGCGAGGAAGTCATGAACCTGGAACGTATTTCTACTACAACAATTGGGATTTCAATGCACTCGGAACGATCTTCAGAATGCGTACGGGTGAAGATATTTTCAAAGCCTTCGACAATGAAATCGCCAAGCCAATAGGAATGAAAGATTTTGTTCCATCCGATGGTACGTATGTGGTTGAAGAGAATCGCTCGATACATCCGTCATATTTTTTCCGAATGTCTTCCCGAGATCTTGCTCTGTTTGGTGAATTATATATCAACGGAGGTGCATGGAATGGTCAACAGATTGTCCCTATAGCATGGATTGATGAAAGCACATTGATTAGGCCCGTAGAGAATCCTGGAGGGGATCCATACGGCTATCTATGGCGCATCGTACCTGATGAAATTGGATACGGACATGCGTATTACCATACAGGGCTCGGCGTGCATTTGTTATTCGTAATTCCAGATCATAGTTTGGTAATTGTTCATAGAGTCGATACAGATATACCATTTGATATCAAATGGTATGAGATTAAACAATTGATAGAATACGCGGTAACAGAACTAAATCTACTCAATAACGGTAGTAGTTCTGGTAGTTTATCAAAATGAGTATCAAGTATAGTCAGAAGATCGGGCTCATCTAACCCTAAAAGAAATAAATGGGGTCAGAGTAAAAATAATTATAACAAGCTAAATGAAGCGGATAATATCGCTTATTTGAAAATGTTAAAAATAAAATGAAATTCAATGTATATGGAAGAAAGGTTGAGGTTCTCAAAGTGTTGAATGGCTGGGAAGTTTTCTATCTATCAAATGATGGAAAAAAGCGAATAGCACATGACATAATTATTCCTATGGATTTAAAAGAAAATGAAATCATGGGATATCTTGATGATTTGTTACATGAATGGGCAACACCGAAGAATAATCAAATATCAATAATCGAATAAACTACTTTCTTGTCGAATAATACTTTCCTTACTTTCTTACTTTCTTGTCGGACCAAGTCAACAGATTGAAAATATTAAACAAATTCTGAAAAAACACCCCAAATTTTTTCTTAGGTTAACGTTTTTACCCCCCAAAACAGCATTCTAAGTAAAATGGCCCGCGCTAATCGACATTATATTAAAAATTGCATCTGGCACATCACGCACAGGTGTCACAAAAGAGAGTTTTTATTAAAATTCCGAAAAGATAAAAAGAATTAGGTGAATTGGCTGTTCGAAGCAAAAAAACGTTATGGCCTAAGCATTCTCAATTTTTCTGTAACATCGAATCATTGAGTGTTTATCTTAAAAATTACACCAATTTATCCTTGCACAGCCAACCAGCAATCGATATAAACCCCATAGTCAAAATAATCGTTACCGGCCCTGGCCAGCGGCACTGTTCAACAACATTTTATCAATAATCCCGCTCGTTGAAACAACCGGTTCAGCAGTACAAAGAATTTTGGTTTATCCAATAGTCTTGGCTTCTTTGTGGGCGGGACTATCTGATAAAACACTTTTAGTTAGTTAAAACTTTCTTAAAATCGTGAACAGATTGCCCGGGCCTTCTGCATCGTTTATAATAATAGGCGTTCAACACTCATTCTTTTTCTCGGTTCCGGGTTTTCTGCAGGATAACCAATTGGAAGCAGGGCAACTGTATATATACTGTCGTCCCATTCGAACAGACGATTTACCTTTGGGCCATCCAGAAGCTTTATCCAACATGTCCCCAATCCGAAATCAAGGGCTCGCAATACCATGTGCTCAATAGCGATGGCTACGTTAAATGCAATTTGAGGCCCGATTTGCTCGATTGGAAGTTTGAGCATATTTTCTGCTCTTTTGGTAATGATGCCTACATATTTATCTTCGATTGCACCAATTTGACCTAAGTCTTGAACCCCTGATACAACCCCGTTCAGATAACTGCCGATGTCGGCGCAACAGACAATTACAGCCGGTGCCCGGGAAATAAACGATTGATCAAACGCAGCCTGGGCCAATTTTTTTTTTGTATCCGTATCCTCGACTATTTTGAAACGCCAAGGCTGGGCATTACACCCTGAAGGTGCCAGTTTTGCAGATTCCACTAATTCTAAAAGATACTCGTGCAGAACAGGTGTGGTTTTGAATTTACGAATGCTTCTTCTTTTTTCAATAGCTTGTTTTGTTGTGATCATTTAATTGACTCCTTTTTGTCAGATGTTCTTTTTTGGAAAGCTTTGGAAACCGCCAGCTTGAATTGGCAATCCCCGTCAATATTATGTAGAACAAATCTTTTCTATCTGGAATGCGTATCCCGACAATGGGTGCCAGAATGCCCATAGTTATCGAAGCGATGATATAGCGAAACAGCGCTAGCTCAAAAGGACTGTAACCTTTCAGGCTGATCCGGATTGCGACATAGGCCGAGGCCCAAAGGATAACAGTTAAAGCGATATAGATGCGGTTCATTGTTTTTAAGTCCTAACAGTATTTTTTTTAAGTGAGTCTATACTGTGAAAAACAAAGTATTATGTCAATTGAATAATATTGATTGACTTGTTCACAATTTGTGATAGTTAGGTCTTTATGGATTCTGGAATTTTAAAAATATTTAAGGCTGTGGCAGATGAAGGCAGTGTATCCAAAGCAGCACAAAAATTGTTTTGCGTTCAATCCAATGTGACGACCCGCATCCGTCGATTGGAAGATGAATTGGATATAAGACTCTTTTACCGGAAGAAAAGGGGGATGGAATTGACCCCTTCAGGAAAGACACTTCTGGGCTATGCAAACCGAATTTTAAGCTTGCTTCATGAGGCGGATAGAGCTGTCAAAGAGACGGAAATGGTAAAAGGTCCGCTTAATATAGGAACGCTGGATTCCACGGCTGCAGCCCGTCTGCCGTCTGTGTTGATGCGGTTTCGGCAAGAATTTCCTGAAGTTGAACTTTCAATTAAAACAGGTTCATCTGATCGATTTACTCAAATGGTTTTGGATTATGAGTTAGATGGGGCCTTTGTTGGGTACCGGGTGGAAAATCAAGATATTGAGCAGGAAGCTATGTTTAATGAAGAATTGGTAATTGCCTCGGAGCTGGCTGTTAAATCGATAGAGTTAATTAAAAATCCAACCCTGCTTGTATTCCCTCAAGGATGTACCTATCGCACCGTGTTGGAAAACTGGTTTCACTCAATCGGCAAAGTACCGTATAAAGTGGTGGAGTTCGGAACTATAGAAGGAATACTAGGATGTGTCATGGCTGGGATTGGAGTCGCTATGTTTCCATATTCTGTTATTGATAAGCTCAATTATTGTGACAAAATAGCCATACACAAAATACCTGAAGACTTTTCTATGGTATCGACTATGTTTATCCGTAATAGAAATGTGGTAACAACAAAAGCAGTAGAAGCCTTTTTAAGGATTCTTCGAGACGAAAACTGATCCGTCCCCAAAAAGCAGTCCCCAGAGTTATACTGCTTTTTGAATGTAAAATGTTCAACAACAAAAATGAACCGGGTAAGCCGGTTATTTTGAGTGTTGGGTAAATAGTCGATTTTTTTGGCAAATGGATAGCCACTTTATCATGAAAAACTGGACAACAAAAACTGGAACAAAAATTTTTCGGATACTACATGGAAGGTGCAATTGTTTTTTAATTACAAAAGATGATAAGCACCCCCCGAATTGTCAATGATTTCAGTCAAGACGGGTTTTTGCGAAGGACAAGTTTCATTGTCAGAAGAAATCACTGCTTAACAAAATTTGAATACCTTCATGTTTGGTTACAACTCTGTATCGTTATAAGACAAAACTGTCTCTCTTTGTCCGAATAAGACATTAATGCTCTGCCTGGTATTCTGAATTACTATAATTGTGAATAAAAGATTGTACAAGCGCATGCTGCATTGTTGTAAAGTTTTTATTATAATTCTTACCCCATTGTGGCATAATTGTTGCTATGTTTACAATTTAATAATTATAAAACCAAATCTGTTAGTGAAATAGAAATGGAAAATCTAATAGTATTCTGGTAGGATAGCCTGAGTACTGAAATTTTTATTAAAGAGGGGTTTTTGTATGAAAAAATTGAGTCTTTTAAAGAATTGAATTTTACCAAATTAGAAAGGGTAACAAAGAAATGACAAAACAATATAAAAATACCAGAACCAGATCAATAAAAATTGAGGTCTTTTTTTATTCCTGATTTTATTAATTCCAGCCATAGCTTCTTCAACCCCAGTCAATTAAGGGTAGACGGCACAGAATATCTGCTTGCCGATCTGACTGTTAGAATAGAGGTAGGGCAACCAGTACCAGAACCAGCCACAGTATTACTATTTGGCTTGGGTCTTCTTGGCCTTGCAGGGGTGAACAGAAGAAAAATATAATCAGAAAACATACAAAAATGCGGCATGACTTTGTGTCTACAAAAAGTAAGAAAGATCAGATTTGTTATTTGGTAGATTATCTAACGAACAAATGAATTATAAATCCAAATAGGGGGGCACCATTATGAAACCATTCATGGTTCTGACTTGTTTTTTCATTGTTTTTCTAACGGGATGCAGCTCACTGGAATATCCGGTTGCGCATCATAAGGAGGTTCAACCCGGGGTTTCCTCGCTCTCCTATACATCAGATCTCCGAGCAACGCATATCTTAAAAAGAAAAGACGGTAATTACTGGATTCTGTCAGAGCCCGCTCCTGATGCTGCTTTTTCCTATGAAGATGAACAAGACCTGGATCTTTCATTAATAAAATTTGGTGGTTCCAATGAAGGCGGTAAGGAAGAGTCTGTCTCCGGGGCATCTGACCTTCCTTTAACCGGTCGGTCATCTTATCTTTTACTGGCACGTGAGATTCTGTTCCGTATAAACGAGATGGCCTATAATACAAATGCCACACCGGAACAGTATCAGGCAGCCTTTGCCAATGCATTAAAAATTATTCAAGCTATTGCTGCTCTTGAAGCTCCCAATGTGACCAGCAGCTGGACCGTGAATGCAAGCACAGGTGAGACCTCAGACTTAAAAATTGATGATAGTGTTTTGGATTCCAATACTGAAAAAGTTAATAGTACAAGTACAGAACCTGTGAAGTTATCAGGTAATGATGATGGTAATGACAATTATGATAACAGCACTGATTAATATTTGGTGTTGATACTTCAAAAGGAACTAATTTAAGGGGGAATTATGAAAACCATTTTGAATTTATTGGCAATCGTTAGTTTGATTCTTCTTATAGGAATATCTTTAGCCCATGCGACCACTAAAAAAGAATTTGAGGATGCTGTCGAAAAAGCAGGTTTATCTGCTTTGCCATCTTTTATTGAGCTCAGTGATAATAAAATTTCAATCACGTTCCCATCCTCTATGGGGAATAAAAAATTCCATTTCAATGGAGACTTGGATACAGATGCTCTTGCAAACGGAGAATTTAAGTTTGAATCATCGCCTAAAAATAAAGTTGTTTGGAACAATGCCTTTGGCATGGACTTTCTGGATTTAAACGGCCTGCAATTGAACCTTGATATAAAAAAAGGCGAGGAAGAAATTGCTCTAAAAGGGTTCTTAGGCGGAGCCTTTCGCAAGCACGGGAAAAATCTGGAAGTAGATATTGGCATATCGGTCGAAGATAAAAAACTAACTGATTTTACAATCGATCTTCCTGACACAACCCTTTCACTCCATTTAATTCCTGAATTTAGGCGAATCCCTGGTATTGCTAATTTTTCTCTTAAGCACCCGATCATTTCACGCAACGCTCTTGGCGGAACAGTTGAATTCTTAAAAGAAACCGTTGATACTGCAGTCTTTTATGATAAAAATGCAAACGGCTGGGTTTTGGCCATGCAGTTTGAAAAAGCTGTTACTTTGGCCCAGCTGACTGGACATAAAAAAGGGTTTTTAAAATATCTGGGGTTACCCCAAATGCGCCTGATTCTGGCAACCCATAAGATCTCTACAGCTTATGATGAATTGCCGCAAGCGGCTCAAAACTTTTTCAAGGTTGACGGTAACCTGCCTGAAGGCGATATGACAATTAAACGGGGAGTAAATGTTATTGCCGCATTCGACCCGGCTCTGGCATCTAAAGGATTGCAAAAGTCATTAAAGTCCATGGGGCTTGGTTCAACAGTACTTGAAGTTGATGGTGTTGTGCACGGGATGTTTGCTGGATCACCAGCTATTGAATTAACGGTGGATATAGACACACCATCAAACCATGGATTCCCATTCCTGAAAACAAATGACACAAAAGCCGAGTTTTTTATTAAGCTATCCAAGGAAGAAGGTGATTTAGGATTTCGTATTGCCGTACTCATGAGTCAGGGTAAAGGTCATGATGACCTGGAATTTGATGTAGACTTTGGTCTGAAAGAAACTGAAGGCAATTTAGAGGTACAGGTTGCAGGGGCTATGAAAGGTGACTGGGACAATGCTGCAGGGATAAAAGGACTGACTATTGAAAATCCGTTCATGTCTGTAGGAATTAATGAAACCGGTAGTTTTGATATGCTAATTGACGGCACTGTTATTATCGGTTCTGAAAAGGTTCGTGTCGCCACCGATCTTATTTTATCACCTGAAGCGCTGGGACTGCCAACAGCTTTTGCTTTTGCAGGAAAAATCAACAAGCTGGACTTTAATGATTTAGTAACCCTTGCTAAAAAACATGCTAAACAGAAAAATGGCGGTATGAAAAAGATGGATGCTGAACTCAAAGATGTCGCTTTTGCCTTTATGACACCGGGTGCATCATTGCCAGGAGATCTGGAAGAAGAACTTAATATTTCTGGTTCAGGAATGGCTTTAAAAGCGACTTTATTAATTAATAAAAAAGAATTGGGAACTGCCAAAGGGTATGCGTCTACAGATGGCCTCTTATTTGAAGGAAAACTTGATCCTTTCAAACTTGGTCCACTGGATTTAAAAGATGATGAACTCTCCATTGAAGCCGGACCCAAAGTTGATCCCAAGTTTGCCATGAGCGGGGATATAGAATTATTTAAAAATTTTGAAGAAACCTATCAGATTGATCTGGAGCCCAAACATTTCACTTTTTCCTCAGAAACAAAATTTGGTGGCGCTTTTGATCTTCAACTTGAGGCTGAATCAGACGGCTTAAGTTTCAAATCAGACAATGATTTCGAATTTGATGCTGCATTGAGCGCCGATTACAACAAAGCATTTCACAAGCTGGTTATAGGCTCCCTGAATAATCTAAAAAAAGCTGACAAACAGATGAGCAAGGCTCAGAATGATGTAAAAAATGCAGAGAAAAAGATTAAGGGACTTAATGAAAAAACAAAAAAAGAAAAAGCCAAGGCTAAGAAGGCTTTTGATCATGCAGTTAAAAAAATTGATGACGCCAAGAACAAAGTAAATAGCTTAAAGAAAACTATCAGCTATAACAAGAAAAAAGCTCATGATCTTGACCGCAAAGCCAGGTCCGATGCAAAGCACTTTAAATTCGGTAAATCCGCAAAAGAAGGTTCTGAAGAGGCAGCTGTTAAAACAGCCATCATCTCAGAAGAAGCAGCTTTGAAAACAGCCAATTGGGCATTGAATCAGGCTAAAAAAAGTGTAAAAATTGTCCCAGTTGATATGGCACCAAAAGTTGTTGAACTGAAAACTGAATTAGGAACGGCTGAAGCAGGGCTGAAAATTGCAGAGGAAGCGCTTAAAGATGCCAAAGCTGTCAACGGTGGAGTTGAAGCTGCGCTTAAAGCCATCAATAAGGGTTTAAGCGCATTTAAAATTAACAGAATCGGTGCAGCCGGAAGTCTTAAAGGGATTACATCTGGGGGAAAAGAAGGGAAACGCCCGGTATTGGTTATTGATGTGACTATTCATAATAAGCACCATGTCTACCGGGAATCTATTACATCTGTAAAACATGAATTTGAAAAGTTGGCCAAAGAAATTGCAAAGGAGGCTGCAAAAGAAATTCTCAAAGCATTTGAAAAATGATATTCTCAAACAACATAATTGTTTTTAGCATAGCTTTGGTTATATAGGAATGGTGTAAATGATGTCTAATTTCTCTAAAAAAAGACTGATCCTCCCCCAAAAAACTGGAGAGCGGGTTAAGCCTCAATAATGAAAATTAAAAAGACTATTTGACACACGATCTTCTCCGTATTACGATATGTAATACGGAGGTGAGGAAAATGATTACATTAAGACTTGATCCAACTTTAGAACAGGCGGTTAACAATACTGCAAAAAATCTTGGTCTAACAAAATCAGATCTAATACGTAAAAGTATCCTTGAATATCTTGGAAAGATTGGAAAGCAAAATGCTTGGGAGACTGGGCAAGATTTGTTTGGTAAATATTATAGTGGACGTAACAATTTATCTGTTGATAGAAAGGTAATTTTAAAGGAAAAGATAGAGGCAAAAAGAGGATGAAAAAAATCCTAATTGATTCTGGCCCATTGATTGCGTTATTTGATTCTTCAGATAGGTATCATAAAGTGTCTGTTAATTTTATTAAGTCTAATAAATATCCTCTGATAACAACAATAGCTTCCATAACAGAAACACTTCATTTGTTGGATTTTAATCGAAATGCTCAAATTGATTTTTTAGAATGGATTAGTAGAGGAGCTGTTGAAATTTATAACATCGAAAATAATGACTTCAAAAGATTAAAAAATTTAACTGAGAAATATCGTGATTTACCAATGGATTTTGCCGATTCTTGTCTTGTATACTTAGCTGAAAAGCTCAGTATATATACAATCGCCACAATTGATAGAGATTTTACAATCTATCGAATCAAAGGAAAGAAAAAATTTAAAATGCTCCTTTCATAAGATCAAGAACGCCCGTTTTCAAGCCGAGTTTCCAGTTAATTCTAAATTTCGTATCATCGTTGGGCGGTAATCCCGCTTGTTTCCAGTGATACAGGACGTTATCTTATGGGAAAAATTAATTTAATCCAAGCTAATACCTGTGAATTAAACTAAAGAATTAATAACGGAGCAGACTTTGATAAGGCAGTCTATATTATGGAAAAACAGATAGATTTTAATGGTGAATGGTCCAATGAGTATGATGATATGGCACATAAAATAATACCTGCTTATCATTCCATTTATGAGTTAACTCAACACCTTTTAAGGGATAGACTGAACAATGAGGCAAGAATATTGGTGGCAGGGGCTGGAACAGGAAAAGAGATAATTGACTGTTCGCAGAATAATCCCTATTTTTCATTTACTGGTTTTGATCCAGCAGAGCCGATGCTTTCTATTGCCGGTCAAAAAGTGGCGGCTGCCTCTCTTGAGAACAAAATCTCCCTTGTCCTGGGACTCATTGATGATGTAGCAGAAAAAGACTTTGATGCTGCCACAGCTATTTTGGTTATGCATTTTTTACCTGATGACGGTACAAAATTGAATTTTTTGAAAGGCATTGCTAATAAATTGAAACCTGGGGCTCTGATAGTTCTTGTAGACCTTGAAGGGGAGATTGGTTCTGATGAATATAATACTCTCAATGCTGCTTGGAAAAATCAGCAGCTATTTGTAAGGGGTAAAAAAGATAGAGTTATAGAAGAATTTGAAATACGGGAAAAAGAGGTTCATTTCATACCACAAAAGCGTATCGAATCACTATTAACAGAGGTGGGTTTTACTAAAATTCACAAGTTTTTTAAAGCTTATCTCTTTGGCGGGTATGTGGCAATAAAAAGATAACAATTTAATA
Organism: Desulfobacteraceae bacterium; assembly: GCA_024227235.1. GTDB lineage: Bacteria > Desulfobacterota > Desulfobacteria > Desulfobacterales > Desulfobacteraceae > Desulfobacula. The sequence continues at coordinate 11,901 of JAAEKY010000560.1, forward strand.
AAACGGATGCAAAAAGCCGCGCCGCTTATCAAGAGCATTCGTTAGGACACCGGGCGTGGGCTGGATAATCGACTGATTATGTGCTACCGCTGAAGCTTTTGAAGCGTAGCAGCACTACCTTCATTAGAAAAAGCAGTTTTGAAAAAGTGTATATTTTTATTTGACCACATCAATGATAAAAAGAAACATCCTGTGGACAAGCCACTGATGTTAGAGCTATGCCAATATGAGTATCCGCTCATGGGAAGGTCGTCACGGAAGAGACAGTGTTATCAAACAAGCGGGATTCGGGACGGACCTTGATTCTTCTCTTGTTTTTGATATCCATTCATCATCCAAGGTTAAGGGTTACATATGGGGATATATGATAAACTTATTTCACCATGTCAACAGTAAGCACTTTACCTTTCCTGAATACTTTTAAAGTGACTTTGCTCTGACGTGTAGCTTCCTGGAGCGATTTAAATTGATCTGCTGATTTTCCCATATCCTCTGTTATCTTCAGGCTATTTACCTGAAGAATAACATCGCCCCCAAGCAGCATCTTTTTTTTACCAATTTGAATCATGATATTTCCAGGTTTTAGCCCTGTTTTGTCAGCAGAAGATTCATATGCAACACGTTGAATTAGAAGTCCTGCTTTTTGTGGGATGTTAAGAGCAGAAGCAAGTTTACCATCAACCAAACGAAATTCAATTCCACTCCAGAAGTAATCTTTTTCGATCAACAGTTTGTTTGCAGCATTAATTGTAACACAAAAGCCAAGGCCTTCGAATCCACCGGATCGAGATAGAATATGGCTCACAATTCCAATAACCTGACCGTCCATATTAAAGACTGGGCCGCCCGAATTCCCTGGATTTACAGCCGCATCTATCTGAAGTAACTCTGTGGGGACCATTTTTTGAACTATTTTATCTTCGTTTAAACGGCCGCTTACATACCCAACAGATAAGGTGTGGTCTATCCCATAGGGTGCGCCAACGACAAATATTTTTTCCCCAGTTAAAACGGTATCCGAGTCGCCCAATTCAGCAATAGACAAATCTTTAGGGATTTTTTTAATTTTCAATAATGCCACGTCCGCCTGGGGTACAGTGGACAGGATTTCCGCATCGATTTTTTTGCCATTTAAAAATTTTACAATCACTCGATCTGCGATATGAACCACATGAGATGCTGTCATAATGAGACCATCTTTTGAAATTACGACACCGGATCCAACTCCTTTTTCAATTTTTGTGTGTTTGGATCCAGGCTTCAAATTATCCCTGCCAAAGGCATAAATCAAAACAACTGACTTATTCACCTGTTGAAATAATTTGGATATTTTTTTTGTTTCACTAAAACAAGGATATGGAATAAGAAGAATAAGAATAAATATCAATAGAATCCATATTAAACAAACGCTTTGTCTGTTTTTGTTAACCATTTCCACTCACTTTATTATTTTTTATACAGCCGTTAAAAGATATTCGTTCAATATAAAGGTTTTTTCATTTTTTAAATAGATTTTTTTATATGGGGTGTAAATAGACGGTTTGATGAAAAGGGACATCCGGTAATATATTGCACCACAAACAAATATGCTTCCTGGGAAACCAGAAGGTTGTTTGGTCGGTGTCATTCGCGATGGTCAAAATAAATCATTTAACATGGGTAACAGAACAACTATAACTACCCAAACAGGAGTTGAACGCCAAAGACCCCGGTCACTTTTATACCGGGGTCTGGTATTTATTTATTTTGGTGAATCAAGGAACGCTTATTTAATAGCGGCGTCTGCTTATTCTGCGTTGCATAGGCCGGTACATTGGCTGACGGGTATACCCCATATCCGGGGATTCCATCCAGTCAATGCAGTCAGCTCCCCAGCAATCTGCCCCCCAGCACTCTGCGCCCCAGCACTCAAGCCCGGCCATTCCTGTCATGGCACCACCTTGCTGAGGGATTCGCTGTTAAGAACCACCTGGCTGCTTCCTTATCAGTCAGGCCTATGTCTGCAATTGTTTCCTGTTGACGGTTTATCCGCATGATATTTGTACTAATCCCCTTGACGCCGAGGGCGTGAAGGTACTTGAGTGCTTTTTCAAAACTGGGGAGATTTCTTTTGGAAAGAGTAATGTTCACCCCAAGGATTGGTTTGTGATACTGCGCTGATACGGTCAGGATATTTTAATGGCCGCCACTACCTGTCCATGTGCGCCTTTTACCCCGTCCAGGGCATCATGAACGTCTTTATCCATGCTCTGGAAAGAAACGTTCAGCGAATCCACCCCTGTCAATGCAATAAAGACAGCATTTTCCATCTTGGACAGCCACCGGCCATTGGTTTGCAGATGCAGCTACCAGTCTGGAAATGTTTCTCTGGCATAGGTTACCATATCCTTGAAGTGTCTGTGGGTGGTCGCTTCACCCCCAGACGGGTAAAAAACCGGGATAACTCAAGCAGAGAGGGTCCATGCTCGGTTACGGTTGGCCGTACAGAAAAGTTTTTTTCCGGCAACCATTTTTGCATCAACTCTACCCCCTTTATGGCAGCTTTGTAGGATCCCTTACCGCTTGCGGTTTTCCTTACCCGGTTGTGGATTTCTTCCGGGCCATCCAGACTTATTTGCACTGAAATGTCATGTCTGGACAGGAACTTTGCGTGTTCTTCGTTCAGCAGGGTACCGTTGGTGGCTAGCATATACTTAAAATTTACCGGTAAATGAGAGGTTCGTGAATTGACATACCCAACCGTATGCAGGATTATTTCCCATCTGAGAAGCGGTTCTCCGCCAAAAAAAATAAGGGTTCGTTCCCGCAAGCCGTTTTCATCTGAAAGTGCTTCCCGTATAAGAAATTCGACACAGGATTCTGCTGTCTGTTTGGACATCATTTTCGGCAAAGCTGTCAGGTTTGAGGTAAAGCAGTAAGCGCATCGCAAGTTGCACGCCTTGGTGAGATTAAGCCACAAGGCCTGAATCGTGCCTTTCTTTTTTCTGCTAAGGGCTTGCCGCCCATTCCCCCTTTTATTAAATACAATTGGATGAGAAACAAGACGATGCTCGTCAGGAGAATACCAATACGGGACAGCTCCGGCATTCCCTACATAAAATTTCATTTATCCTCCCTGTCTTGCGTGATCATGAGCGTGTTCTGCGGAACAAAGTGTTCGAAAATAACGACCCAATTGAGTCGAATATAAGATTTTACACCTGGTTGAGTATTTGGCGCTGTTGATGCTCAAAAAGTCTGAATCAACCTGAGACTACATGTGTTTTTTTGTAGCAAGACAGAGACCAAATTTTTTGATATGGCCATGTATTTTATAACTATGCAAAATAAATAGTTTTTTTGTTATGACAGGAAAAAATGACGCACAACTCTATTGTTGAAGTGCTCAATTTATGCGCAAAAAAAATGATAGAAAAAATACACCTGTAATTTAGCATCTCCTGTTTTATCATCCCCGGGTTTGACCATAATGCACATGAATATGTGCAAACTGTTAAAGATTGGTTGCAATAGCCAAAGCACCATGGGAGACAGCAGAGTTTAATTATGTATTAATTTTTTTTTGACAGTATGCGAAATAATTGTTTGTGTTTTTCAAATTTAAAAATTAATAAAAAGATATATAAGAGATGAAATTTAAAATATTTTCAGGCGTTTTACTTTTGCTTTCAATAGAAAAATCTCATTGTAGGTGTAATGGGGGAAAAAGGCTTTCATTAAACGTATCAGCAAGCGGATCATCGATTCTTATGAAACCGGCCTTTTTATGAAATGCCTTTTCGTGGTTTATAATCAATTTTCCAAGGGCGGTAAATTATTATGATTGCATTTACATTAAATGGAACATCAATATCCTATAAAGGAGATGAAAATCTTTGTCTTTTAACGTGGTTAAGAGAGGATGAGAATATTGTTTCACCTAAAAACGGATGCTCTGGGCAAGGCGCATGTGGGGCCTGTTTAATTGAAATTAATGGGAAGCCTGCACTTTCTTGCAAAACACCCATGAAAAAACTTCAAGGATCTCAAATCATCACGATTGAGGGATTCGACCCTGAACTTAAGGATACCTTAGCCAAAGCATTTGTAAAAAAGGGTGCGGTTCAATGTGGATTCTGTACGCCTGGCTTTCTTTCACGAACAAAAATTTTGTTAGAACAAAATACATCCCCTAGTGAATCTGAAATAAAAAAGGCCCTACAGGCCAATTTATGCCGGTGTACGGGCTATACCAAAATTATAGAAGCGGTACTGCTGGCAGCCAAATCTTTAAAAGATAAAAAAAAAGTTGTACTGTCTGGAAATGGGGGCGTGGGAGAGGATATATCTAAACATGATGCCTATAAAACAGCGATTGGGGAAAGACCTTTTATAGATGACATGAGATTTCCCGATATGGTGTATGGGGCTTTAAGGTTCAGTGATCATCCCAGAGCCAGGATTCTAAATATCCAGACAGATGAGGCAGAAAAATACCCCGGCGTGATTCAGGTTTTTACTGCTGGTGATATACCAGGTGACAGAATGACGGGTGTGATTCATCAGGACTGGCCGGTGATGGTAAAAAAGGGTGAAACCACTCGTTATATTGGCGATGTGCTTGCAGGAGTTGTGGCCATCGATGAACCCACAGCCAGGAAAGCGTGCCAATTAATTAAAGTTGAGTATGAAGTGTTAGACCCTGTTGTTGATCCGATTGAAGCATTAAAGAATAAAATAAAGGTTCATGATAAAGGTAACTTACTTGCGATCACAAAATTTTCAAGAGGGGGGAATATTGATAAAGCCTTCAATTCTTCTACTCACATCGTTAGTGCCCAGTATAAGACTCAATTGGTTGAACATGCATTTTTAGAAACCGAAACCGCTATTGCCAGGCCTTTTGAAGATGAAGGCGTTCAGATATACACTCAAAGCCAGGGGATTTATGAAGACAGGCATTCTGTCGCCAGTTTACTGGGGGTGCCTAAAGAAAAGGTAATTGCAACCCTTGTGCCCTGCGGCGGTGCGTTTGGCGGTAAAGAAGACTTAACCGTTCAAGGGCATGCAGCATTATTCAGCTTCCTTCTAAAAAAGACAGTCAAGGTTCGGCTGTCCCGGGAAGAGTCTATCAGAATGCATGTCAAACGCCATCCATTTATTATGAATTATAAACTGGGGTGTGACAAAAAAGGTATGCTTACAGCCCTTTGTGCAGATATTATCGGAGATACCGGTGCGTATGCATCCTTAGGGGGGGAAGTTTTAAACAGAGCGGCCGGACATGCTGCTGGTGGATACCATGTGCCTGTTGTAGACGTGGTGTCTAAAGCAGTTTATACCAATAATCTGCCAGCAGGTGCCATGCGGGGATTTGGAGTGAATCAAGTCACCTTTGCCATGGAATGCATGATGGATGAATTGTGTGAGAAAGTCAAATGTGATCCCTGGCAGTTCAGATTTGACAATGCACTTAAAAAAGGATCCATGACAGCTACTGGACAGGTTTTGGGGGATGGTGTGGGCTTGCAGGAAACATTGATTTCCCTTAAAGATGATTATAAAAAAGAAAAATTTGCAGGGCTTGCCCTGGGAATTAAAAATATAGGTTTTGGAAATGGGTTAATTGATGAGTCCGAGGCTGAAATTCAAGTGGTATCTGAAAAGAAAGTCATCATTCATCATGGTTGGACTGAGATGGGGCAGGGCGTTGATACAGTCGCCAAGCAAATTTTTTATGATGTAACGGGGCTAAAAGATGTGGATATTGATGTGGTATCCAGTACCGATTCCGAAGTCATCGGTGGAGCGACAACGGCCAGTCGAGGCACCTTTCTTTTGGGTAACTCTTTGATATTGGCTGCTCAAAAGCTGAATAAAGATCTAAAAACAACAGATTTGTCAAAACTTGCAGGAAAAAATTATAAAGGCAGGTGGTGTTGTGATTGGACCACTCGTCCTGGCAAAGATATAAAAGATTTTCAAACCCATTTTGCTTATGGATACGCAGCTCAAATGGTATGTCTGGATGATGAGGGAAATGTAGACAAAGTCATTGCTGCTCATGATGCAGGATGCGTGATAAACCCCAATATGTTTGAAGGTCAGATTCAAGGGGCTGTCATGATGGGGTTAGGATATGCGTTCACAGAAAAGTTAGAACTTGAAAATGGTTATCTTAAATCTGCAAAAATGATAAAATTAGGGGTGTCAAAAATAAAATCTATGCCAGAAATCATTGTTAAAGCGGTTGAAGTGAAAGATCCTAAGGGGCCTTTTGGGGCCAAAGGTGTGGGGGAAATAGGATTGGTACCAACTGCCCCTGCAGCCATTAATGCTTTGTATCAATTTGATAAAAAAAGGCGATATGAACTGCCCCTTAACCGTAAAATCAGGTAACCTAAGGATAAGCATATGACCTTATACATTAAAAATGCATCATTTATAGATTGGCAGAGTCTTGCATTTATCCAAACAAATATAGAAGTCCGTGATGGTAAAGACGGTGGTATAAAGTTTATAGATGAAATTGAATTGTCTGCCGATGACACATCAAAAATATTGGATGCCAAAGGTAAATTTGTTACAAAGTCTTTTGGATGTGGCCATCATCATATTTATTCAACTCTTGCCAGAGGTATGCCGGCCCCGGCAAAAAATCCTCAAAATTTTATTGAAATCCTCAAATATGTCTGGTGGCACTTAGATAAAAATCTTGATCTTGAAATGATAAAAGCAAGTGCCTTAGCCTCTGCCCTTTATTGTGCAAAAAACGGTGTCACATTTGTTATTGATCATCATGCATCCCCGTTTGCTATAGAAGATTGCCTTTTTACCATTAAAGAAGCCTTTGAAACCGTGGGGCTTTCTCATTTGCTTTGTTATGAAATTTCAGATCGGGATGGTGAAAAAATAAGTCAAAAAGGTTTAGAAGAGACAAAACGATATCTTAGTGCTGGCAACCAGGGTCATGTGGGGCTTCATGCATCCTTTACCGTTGGAAAAAATCTTCTTAGAAAAGCAGTAAAACTTGCCCAGGACTGTGAAACAGGTATTCACATCCATGCAGCAGAAGATAAAGCAGATCAGGATCATTGCCTAAAACATCATCACAAAAGAGTGATTCAAAGACTTTTTGATGCCGGCGGTCTTGATTTAAAAGGATCCATTTTAGGGCATTGCCTTCATCTGGATGAAACTGAAAAAAAACTTCTAAGAGATTCTAAGGCCTCCTGGGTGGTACAGAATGTTGAAAGCAATTTGAATAATAATGTCGGGCTGACAGGATATTCAAATCATGGAGACCAAATCATGCTGGGAACAGACGGTATGCATTCTGACATGCTTAAAAGTGCCAAGGCAGCGTTCTTTGTGGGGCAGGGGACCGAAGGGATCAGCTTTCCCGGAATTTACGAACGATTCAGGAATGTACACAAGTATATTAAGGATAATGATTTTAAAGGTGATGGCGATAACAACCTAGTGATTCTTGATTATCCTGCACCAACAAAGATGAATGCAGATAATTTCTTAGGGCATTTTGTATTTGGAATTGAATCCTCCCATGTAGACAGTGTTGTTTCTTCAGGCCAATTGATTGTAGAAGAAAAAAAGTTAGTCTCTGCCAATGAAGAAGATATCTTAAGTTTTGCAAAAGAAATGGGAACTAAACTCTGGGGAAAACTATCATAGATATGGAGAATAAGGGCAACATTGTTTTAATTAAAAATGGTATCCTTGTGACACCTGATAAGGTTTTTGAGGGTGATCTTTTGGTGATAGGAGAGACAATTGCAAAAGTCGATGATTCCATCCTGTTGTCTGATGAAGATAAAGCGTTTGCCACTTTAATTGACGCCAAAGGGAAATATGTACTACCAGGCGGCATTGATGTGCACACCCATTTTAATCTTGATATTGGTGTAGCCGTTGCTCAGGATGATTTTTACACGGGTACGGTTGCTGCAGCAATGGGAGGAACAACCACCATTGTTGATCATCCGGGATTTGGCCCTAAAGGATGCTCAATATTTCATCAAATTGATACGTATCATGAATATGCAAAAGAAAATGCGGTTATTGATTATTCATTTCATGGGGTTCTCCAGCATTTGGATGAAAAGATTATAGCCGACATCCCAAAATTGGCTGATCAGGGTATTACCAGCATGAAAGCATATATGACATATGATTTCATGTTTTCCGATGATATGTTGTTAACAGTGTTACGAACAACAAAAGAAGCTGGCGTTTTAATTGCGATTCATGCTGAAGATGATTCAAAAATTCACTCTCTTAGACACAAATTTTTATTACAAGGCAAAAAAGAGGCGATTTATCATGCTAAAAGCCGACCCGTAACAGTAGAATCGGATGCGATAAAAAAAGTAATTGCCCTTAGTCACAAGGCAAATAATGCCCCTGTATACATTGTTCATCTTTCTACTAAAGAAGGCCTATTGGCCATTAAAAAGGCCAAAGAGGCCGGGCAAAACATTATAGCTGAAACATGTCCTCAATATCTTTTGCTGGATGAATCTTTGTACACCCTTCCTGATCATCAGGGATTAAAATATATTATGAGCCCGCCCTTAAGGACAAAAGAAAACCAGAATGCATTATGGGAAGGCCTATTTGATCAAACCCTGTCCGTGATTGCGACAGACCACTGCCCATTTGATTTTAAATTAAAAAAGAAATTGGCAGGGGATGATTTTTCAAAATGTCCAGGCGGGGTAGCCGGTGTCGAAGCAAGAGTGCCGCTCATATTTTCAAAAGGCGTACTAGAACAAAAAATGTCCTTGCAATGCTTTGCCAGGGTGATGGCTGAGAATCCTGCAAAAATTATGGGCCTTTATCCCAAGAAAGGGGTGATCTCAAAAGGATCAGATGCAGACATTATAATCTTGGACCCTGAACAAAAAGTCACCATTTCCCAAAAAATGCTTCATGAAAATGTGGATTATACGCCGTATGAAGGTATCAATGTCATGGGTTGGCCTGTGCTGACAATGGTTCGGGGCAGTATCATTGTTAAGGATAGTGCCTTTATAGGTAAAAAAGGATATGGTAAATTTATCAAACGAAAAAAAGCATTAATAGGCGCTGACAATCGTTAGACTTTTGGAGGAAAAATTGGATAAACCACAATTGATCAAAATGATTAAACACCTATCGAAAACAAAGACAGACAAACTGTTTTTGAATGATTTTCTCCTGACCTGGGAAAAAGAGAAATCAGAACTTTTGGCCGTATTTCAGGTCGCACAAATTTTAAGGGGAATGAGAGACAACAATATATCACCCAAGGTGTTTGATTCAGGGCTGGCTGTATCCCTTTTCAGAGATAATTCTACCCGTACCCGGTTTTCATTTTCTTCGGCCTGTAACCTTTTGGGTTTAAATGTTCAGGACTTAGATGAAGGTAAATCGCAAATTGCCCATGGCGAGACGGTTCGAGAGACAGCCAATATGGTCTCTTTTTTATCCGATATCATTGGTATTCGTGATGATATGTATTTGGGCGCAGGCAATACTTATATGAAAGAAGTGGCCCAATCGGTTCAACAAGGATTTGAAGAAAAAGTGCTTCCCTGCCGCCCCACGCTGGTTAATCTTCAGTGTGATATTGATCACCCCACACAAACCATGTCTGATGCCTTACATCTAATTAACTGGTTTGGAGGCATAGATAAATTAAAGGGTAAAAAAATAGCCATGACCTGGGCGTATTCGCCTTCTTATGGCAAACCCTTATCCGTACCTCAAGGTATCATTGGATTGATGACGCGGTTTGGAATGGACGTCAGCTTTGCCTATCCTGAAGGCTATAATGTTATGGAAGATGTGGTAAGTGTGGCAAAGAAAAATGCAGCACAAAGTAAGGGATCTTTTGAAATCGCAGGGTCTATGGAAGAGGCATTTGCGGATGCAGATATTGTTTATCCCAAAAGCTGGGCCCCTTATGCTGTCATGGAAAAAAGAACTGATCTATTGAGAAATGGGGATGATGCAGGTCTTAAAGATCTTGAAAAACAATGTCTTGAAAACAATAAAAAATTTATTTCCTGGGAATGCACCCGTGATCTTATGAACACAACTAAAAATGGAAAAGCACTTTACATGCATTGCCTGCCGGCTGATATTACAGGGGTAAGCTGCAATCAGGGAGAAGTGAGCGCAGATGTATTTGATCAGTATAGAGTACCCCAGTATATCCAGGCCGGGTACAAACCCTATGTGATTGCTGCCATGATCTTTTTAAGCAAATTTGAAAATCCGTCTGGCAAATTAATGGAAGTATTTAACCGGGGAACAAACAGAATATTTTAAGCAATTGAGAAAATGAATTTGGAGGCTTTATGAGTGATACATTCACCTGCCTTTCCTTGGAAACACTTTTAGGCTGGATTAAAAGAGAGGAAAAAACCGGGAAAATTTTTGGAGTTCCCCAAAGTCTTTTTTTTCATCCATCTGATGATGACGTTTTCAAAATGGTTCGATATGGACAGCGTTTAGAAACACCCGTTGGTGTGGCAGCAGGCCCTCATACACAATTATCACAAAATATTGTATCAGCCTGGTTGACCGGTGCCAGATATATTGAGTTGAAGACAGTCCAGGTTTTAGATGAACTTGAGATCACAAAGCCCTGCATCAATATGGAAGATGAAGGCTATAATTGTGAATGGTCTCAAGAACTCAAACTCAAGCAATCCTTTAAAGAATATTTAAATGCCCTTATTGCCATCCACATTTTAAAGAAAAGGCTCCATCCAGCCTTGAAGTCAGCAGATCAAATAGAAGATCCTGGGTTTATCTTTAACATGAGTGTGGGCTATAACTTGGAGGGCATTTTGAGCCCAGGGGTTCAAAATTTTTTGAATTCCATGTCAGATGCAACAGATCAGATCCAAGAAAAAATTAAAAGGGCCAAAGCCATTTTCCCTGAGGCAGAAGACATTATGATTCCTTCATGTGTATCTGATAATATTACGATTTCCACCATGCACGGTTGTCCCCCAGATGAAATTGAAAAGATTGGTCTTTATTTTATTGAACAAAGAAAATTAAATACAACCATTAAATTAAATCCAACCCTTTTAGGGTCAGATGAATTAAGAGATATCTTGAACAATCATCTGGGGTTTGATGTCACAGTTCCGGATATTGCCTTTGAGCATGATCTTAAATATGATGCCGGAGTCAAACTGATCCATAATCTAATGGACAAAGCCAATTTAGCAGGGGTTGAATTTAATATTAAACTGACCAACACGCTTGAAACTGAAAATAATCAGTCCCGGCTTCCTGAAAATGAACCCATGGTCTATATGAGTGGCAGACCGCTTCATATTATCAGTATGAATCTTGCGTCTAAATTGCAGCAAGAATTCAATGGAGATCTTGATATCTCTTTTTCTGCCGGGGCAGATTGTTTTAATTTAGCGGATATTCTCTCTACAGGTTTAAAACCGATAACGATTTGTTCTGACCTTTTAAAACCCGGTGGGTATGGAAGGATTGCTCAATATTTGACTCGAACACAAAAGGCATTTGAAAAAAAGAATGCTGCTTCAATTTCAGAGTATATTCTAAAAATCACACGTAACCAGGCAGATGAAAAAACAGCAGCACTATCTAATCTTAAGTCTTATGCTCAAACTGTAAAGAAAAATAAACACTATTACAAAAAAAGTTTTCCATGGTCCACCATTAAAACAGATCGAAAACTTAGGGCCTTTGATTGTATCTCAGCCCCCTGCAAAGGTACCTGCCCTGCAGGTCAGGATGTGCCCTCTTACATGTATTATACATCAAAAGGCATGTTTGATGATGCGTTTTCAGCCATACTTAAAACCAACCCTTTTCCCAATGTTCAAGGCATGGTTTGTGATCATCCCTGTACTCAAAAATGTACTCGGATCAATTATGATACCCCCCTGCAAATACGTGAAATAAAACGGTTTGTTGCTCAGCATTCATCGAACGCCTCTGACCTTAAACCCTTGAAAGATAACCATTTAACCGCCGCAGTTATTGGTGGAGGGCCAAGCGGATTCAGCGCAGCCTATTTTCTTGCCATGAACGGATTTTCAGTAGAGGTTTTTGAAGCAAAGAAATTTGGTGGGGGAATGGCAGCAGATGCCATCCCTTGTTTCAGGCTTGATGATTTAAGTATCCAAAAAGATATTGATAGAATCATTTCCCTTGGGGTCAAAGTCCATTATGGACAGACGGTTGATCAAAAGACATTCGCTACAATTAAAGAGAAGGTTGATTATGTGTATATCGGGATTGGCGCCTCAAAAGCCATTCCACTTGATGTGCCGGGTGGCAATGTAAAAGGCGTTTTGGATCAACTTGAATTTTTAAGCGGTGTCAGACAAAATAAACATGTTGATCCCGGTAAGAATATCGTCATTATTGGCGGTGGTAATTCTGCTATGGATGCGGCACGAACCGCTAAACGACTTGCAGGAAAACAGGGGAAGGTCACTATTTTATACCGTAGATCCATCAAAGAAATGCCAGCAGATTTAGAAGAAATAGATGCCGTTATACAAGAAGGGATTCAGATCCAGGAGAGGGTGTCTCCTCAAAGTATTATCTCAAAAAAGGGACAAGTATCCGGCATCAAATGTCATCAAGTAGAATTGGGTGAACCTGATGATAGCGGCAGACCCCGACCTGTTGTTATTAAAGGATCTGGGTTTGTGATAGATACTGACACCATCATTACTGCCATTGGTCAGCAGGTGGTGATTCCTTTTTTTGAGGACCAGGCACTTACCATCAATCCAGAAACCTATCAGACATGTTTTGAAAATGTTTATGCGGGTGGCGATGCCATAAGAGGTGCATCAACGCTGATAAAAGCGATTGCAGACGGCCAAAAAGCAGTCAAAAACATTTTGGCAGATGCCGCTGTTTCAGGTCATTCTATTAATCACCTGATTAATGACCCGGTTAATGATTTGGCCTATAAAAATGACTTAGATTCTCTTGAAATAAAAATGGCTTCAAGGATATATGGAGCAGATCTTTTAGAAACCGATGTAGCGAAGCGAAATGGATTTGATCTTGTCACAGGGACCATGACCAAAGAGATGGCCATGAAAGAAGCGTCCCGTTGCCTTTCTTGCGATTCGCTTTGCAATATCTGCACAACGGTTTGTCCTAATCGAGCCAATGTCTCATATAAGATCGAACCGTTTAAGACTCAAACATATAAAGCCATTCATAAAAATGGGTGTGCTTTGATAGAAAAAAACGGTACATTCATGGTGTCGCAGACCCATCAGGTCATCAATATTGGTGAGCTTTGCAATGAATGCGGAAACTGTGCCAGCTTTTGTCCAACAGCGGGATCTCCTTATATTGATAAACCCAAATTTTATTTGTCCATGGTTGAATTTGAAAAAGAATTATCAGGATATTTTATAACCAAAGATAGTATTTTTAAACGAATAGATGGGAATAAGGTTTCTTTAACTAAAAAATCTGATATCTATACCTATGACACAGAATTGATTTCCGCCAGACTGAAAAAAGGCAGTTTTAAAGTGATTGAAGCTGATTTTAAATTAAAAGACATTAAAGAAGTTGATTTAACTCAGGCGGTAGAATTAGGGTTCTTATATACTGCATTAAAAAGCAATTTTAAAACGATTAATAAGGGAAAAGGGTAGAAATGACAGCACCGGAAAAAGAAACAATTCTTCTGAAAAACTGCTTTCATATCTGGACAGGATCTGATGCCCCTTACCTTGAAAATTGCGATATCATGATTCAAGATGGACGGATTAGCAGTATAGGAAGTAATCTTTTAAAGAATGACCAGAACAGCACATCATCTCTGCAAGTTATTGATTGCTCAAATCATGTGGTTTTGCCAGGGTTCATTAATACTCATCATCATTTTTATCAAACCTTAACCCGGAACATTCCGGCCGTTCAGAATGCCAAACTTTTTGACTGGCTTGTCTATCTGTATGACATCTGGAAATATATAGGTGAAGAAGCTGTGTTTTATTCTTCACTTCTTGCCATGGGCGAGTTGCTTAAAACCGGGTGTACTCTCACAACCGATCACCATTATCTTTATCCGAATGATATTAACTGCGATATTATGGCGACCCAGTTTAAAGCGGCTGATACGTTGGGGATACGCTTTTCGCCTACCAGAGGGTCCATGTCATTAAGCAAAAAAGATGGCGGCCTGCCTCCTGATTCAGTGGTTCAAACTCAAGATGACATATTAAATGACAGTGAACGGGTTATTCAACAATTCCATGATGACTCAGATCTGTCCATGAAAAAAATAATTCTTGCCCCTTGCAGCCCATTTTCCGTGACCAAAGAATTGATGAAAGAGACAGTGGCAATGGCCCGGAAATACAAAGTCCAGCTGCACACACACCTGGCGGAAACGGCTGATGAAAATGAGTATTGCCTCAAAATTTACAACAAAAGACCGCTGGAATTAATGTTGGATTGCGACTTTATTGGGGAGGATGTATCGTATGCCCACGGTATCTTCTTTAATGATGAGGAACTAAAAATTTTACAGAAAACCCGGACGCATATTGCGCATTGCCCCACCTCGAACATGAGATTGGGCTCTGGTATTTGTCGGGTTCAAGATATGCGAAAATTAGGAATAAATGTTGGTTTGGGGGTGGACGGATCTGCCTCTAATGATTCATCAGATATGCTGGGCGAGATCAGAAATGCATTGCTTCTTCAACGGGTTAAATATGGAGCCGATTCAATGACTGCCAATGATGTATTGAAAATGGCGACCCAAAACGGGGCCAACCTTTTGAACTTTGAAAGCCTGGGGCAAATCAAACAAGGGTTTGCAGCAGATCTGGCTATTTTTAATATAAAGAAAATGGAATATGCAGGTGCCTTATCTGATCCTGTAGCTGCATTAATTTTTTCAGGGTTTAACCATGCAACAGACTACACGATTGTAAATGGAAAAATTGTTGTTGAGAATGGGAAGTTAAAAGGATTTGATGAAGATGATATTATGAATAAAGCAAATGCATTGTCTCAAAAAATGATAAGGAGGCATGTCAATCATGGCAGTCGGTAAATCAGTAAATCGGATGGATGCAGTCGCTAAAGTCACTGGGCGTGCTGAATATACTCAAGATTTATACAAGCCGGATATGCTTGTTGCCAGGTATTTTAGAAGCACTATTGCCCACGGAAAAGTAACACTGATTAATGTAGAAAAGGCAAAAAATTTAAAAGGGGTTGAAGCTGTTTTTACTTATGAAGATGTCCCTGAAAATAAGTTTGCCACGGCAGGACATCCTTTTTCTCTTGATCCTGGACACAAAGATGTAGAAGATCGACTCTTACTCTCACAAGATATCCGGTTTATGGGTGATGAAATCGCTATTGTTGTTGCTCATGATGAAATAATAGCCAATAAGGCATTAAAATTAATTCATGTCTCATATAAAGAATATAAGCCGCTTACTTTCCCTGAAGACATATTAAAAAAAGACGCCAGACAGATTCATAAAGGATCATCTAATATTGTGGGTGAGCATGAGTATGCGTTTGGTGATGATATAAAAGAAGCGTTTAAAAAAGCAGATGTGGTCGTCCAAGGTAAATTTAAAACGGCCATGGTACAGCATTGCCATCTTGAAAATCATATTTCCTATGCATACATGGATGATCTTGACAGGATTGTAATTGTGTCCTCTACTCAGATTCCCCATATTGTCAGAAGACTTGTAAGTGAAGCGTTGAATATGCCATTGAACCGGATTCGGATTCTCAAGCCTTTTGTTGGCGGTGGATTCGGTAATAAGCAGGATATGGTTTTAGAACCCATGGTCGCTTTCCTTACTTTAAAACTGGATGGTCGACCCGTTCAAATCAACTTATCGCGCGAAGAATGCATGTTAGGCACCCGCAACCGTCATCCATTTTTTATTGATGTGAAAACAGGGATAAAAAAAGATGGGACAATAGTGGCACGACAAATGGATGCTATCTCTATTACAGGGGCATATGCCTCCCACGGTCATGCCATAATTTCAGCCGGAGGCAGTAAGCAAAGTTCGTTGTATCCACATGTCGCCACCCAATTCCATGCCAGAACGCTTTATGCCAATATCCCTGTGGCAGGTGCTATGAGAGCATATGGATCACCTCAGATTCTTTATGCTGTAGAATGTGCAACAGAAGATGCGGCAAGAAAAATCGGTATGGATTCGGTAGAATTCAGACTTAAAAATATTGCCAGGCAAGGCGATATGAATTTATTATCAGGAAAAAGAATACTCAGTTGCGGCCTTACCGAATGCCTGGTAAAAGGTAAAAAATTTATAAACTGGGATAGCAAGGTTAAAGAATATAAAAAGTATAAAACAGGGCCTGTTCGAAGAGGCCTTGGGGTTGCCTGTTTCAGTTATGCATCAGGGACCTATCCTGTGTGTGTTGAAGTTGCAGGCGTAAGAATCGTTTTAAATCAGGATGGTACGGTCCATGTCATGGTGGGTGCTACCGAGATTGGCCAGGGGTCAGATACGGTTGTGGCGCAAATGGTGGCCCAGACACTTTGTTTGCCATATGAACATGTCATGGTGGTGCAGGCCCAGGATACAGATGTATCACCTTTTGATACTGGGGCCTATGCATCAAGACAGGCGTATGTTGTCAGCAATGCTGTTTTTAAGGCAGCCTCTGACTTAAAAGATAAAATATTGGGTCATGCTGGCCTGATGACCCAAAGACAACGAAAAGACTTAGATATTCATAATGCAAAGATCATTGATGTATATACAAATGAAAATGTCATGGATATGAAAACCCTTGCTGTTGATAGTTTCTATCATAAAGAAAGAGGCGGTCAGCTGACGAGTGAAATATCTCACAAAACCACAACCAATGCCCCTGTTTTTGGATGTACTTTTGTGGATATCGAGGTGGATATACCCTTGTGCAAAATTAAGATTAATCAGATCATCAATGTTCATGATTCCGGCGTGATTCTAAATCCTGTTCAGGCAGGTGGCCAGGTCCATGGTGGTGTTTTTATGGGGATGGGCGCGGCTTTGTTGGAAGAAATGATGATAGATACTAAAACAGGGCGTGTGTATAACAATAATCTTTTGGATTACAAATTCCCCACATTTGTGGATCTTCCTCAAATTCATCATGATTTTGTGGAAACGAAAGAACCCACCTCTGGATATGGGAACAAATCTCTTGGAGAACCGCCGGTGATTACCCCCCCACCTGCGATAAGGAATGCGGTTTTAGATGCCACAGGTGTGTGTATCAACGCCTTGCCTTTGTCACCACATCATTTGTTTACATCCTTTAAAAAAGGCGGGATTCTGGATTCAAAAGGAGATGCAGATGTTTGATCTAAAAAAACATATAAAAGCCACTTGCCTGGATGATGCCATTGCACTTTTAATTGAAAATCCAAATGCCAGGCTCATTGCAGGGGGAACCGATGTGCTGATCAAATTACGGCATGGGAAAAAAGGGTATTCAGAACTGATTGATATTAATGGCCTGGAAGAATTAAGGTTTATTAAACAAGATAAACAAAACAATATCCTGATCGGTTCTGGAACGGTTTTTTCAGATATTATTCAATCAGACATTATTAAAAAACATATACCCATGCTCAGTGATGCCGCTCAAAGTGTAGGAGGGCCGCAGATCAGGAATGTAGCCACCATTGGCGGAAATATCTGCAATGGTGTTACCAGCGCTGATAGCGCTTCCAGTCTTTTTTCCCTGAATGCCGTTCTTGTGGTTAAAACACAGGGCGCAATACGCGAAATCCCTATTTCCGATTTTTATTTGGGCCCTGGTAAAGTGGATCTTAAAAAAGGAGAAATCCTGACAACGATAATAATCAGGCCGGATGATTACATGGGGAGTTTTGGCTATTATTATAAGTATGCCATGAGAAATGCTATGGATATTGCCACTATCGGGTGTGCGGTCTGCCTGAAAGTCAAACATCATATACTGGCTGATTTTCGAATCGCATATGGTGTGGCAGGTCCTGTACCTATAAGATGTCTAAAAACAGAAAAGTCAGTGACAAACAAAAAAATCACCTTAAAGCTATTAGATGATATATCTCGATTCGTTGCCCACGATGTCAGCCCGAGAACATCCTGGCGGGCGACAAAAGAATTTCGAATGAACATTATTTGCGAACTTTCAAAAAGAGCTACAAAAAAAGCTTTAAATAGAGCAGGGGAGGGATTGTAAATGACAGATCAGGGATTTCGAGAAATTATATTCTCTATAAATGGTAAGCAAAGAACACTTTATATTGATATCCGAAGTTCATTGCTTGAAGTATTGCGTAATGAGTTGGGGCTTACAGGTGCCAAAGAGGGGTGTGGCGTCGGGGAATGTGGCGCTTGTTCTGTCTTAGTGGATGATGTGCTGGTTGATTCATGTATTTATCTGGCAATCTGGGCAGATGGAAAGGCGATTCGGACGATTGAAGGGGAAGCTAAAAAAGGTAAATTGTCCAAAGTACAACAATCATATGTTAAAGAAGGTGCTGTCCAATGCGGTTTTTGCACACCGGGTTTCATCATGGCGTCTACTTCATTTACTGAAAAGAACAAGGGGGAATCTGTCACAGAAGATGAGATTCGAAAAGCACATGCGGGTAATCTTTGTCGGTGCACAGGATATCAGAATATTTTAAAGGCTGTTGAAAAAAGTATTGAACCTTGATGTTGCTTGAATAAAAAATACAGGTGATTTTTAAAGCGGGTTTAAACCAATTCCTTGACAAGACCCCATGGATAACAATACATTCACCAGGAAAATATACCACCCTTAAATAAAAGAGGAGCAGTGAGCAAATTGGCTTGTACAAAAACGACTATTATTGAAAAAATTTGTGAAAAGGACTATCTACCTGTTAACCAGACAAGGGATACAGTAGAAGCTTTGATTGAAATTATGAAATCAACCCTGGCATCCGGAGAAGATATCATGATCACTGGATTTGGGAAATTTCAGGTAAATGAAAAAGCGCAACGCAAGGGCAGAAATCCTGCTACTGGAAAAGAAATGATGCTTTCAAAAAGAAGGGTTGTCACCTTTAAATGTGCTGGAAAACTACGTGATAAAATTAATAAATAACCCGAAAAACGACATATGAAAATTTTACTTACAAATGATGATGGATACAGTTTTCCTGGTATTCAAATTTTATATAATACGCTGAGTGTCAATCATGACGTTGTATTGGCAGCGCCAGATAGAGAACGAAGCGCAGTTGGACATGGCATCACCCTAAATCAACCTTTGCGGATGTATCAAATAACTTTAGATGATGGCCAAAAAGGGTATGCAATTACAGGAACACCGACAGACTGCGTTAAACTCAGCTTATTTGAGCTATTTAAAACACCACCGGACCTGGTGATTTCTGGAATAAATTCCGGAAGTAACACAGGGATTAATCTCAATTATTCAGGTACGGTTGGTGCAGCCAGAGAAGCTACTTTTAATGGCATATTGAGCATGGCTGTTTCTATACAGCATGGAGAAAATCTAGATTTTGAGGGTATGGCACAATTTGTTAATCGTTTGGCTGTAAAACTTGTTGATAATGGGCTTCCCCCAGGTACATTTTTAAACGTTAACGCACCAGACATCCCTTTTGATAAACTGCAGGGTGTCAGGATTACTCGTCAAGCTTCAAATAATCTTTCAAGCCTGTTTGAAAAAAGAGAAGATCCCAAAAAAAATTCATATTTCTGGTATGGTCAAGTTAATGAAGCAATAGCTGAACCGGATACAGATGAGGATGCTTTAATAAAAAATTACATTTCTATTACTCCTATTCAATGTGATATCACAGATTATAAAACAATGGTTGAATTAGAGGAGCTGCAATTATATTGAAAGACTGGCAGGTCTATTTGTTAAAATGTGCTGATAATTCTTTGTATTGCGGTGTTACCAAAGACATTGAAAATCGTCTTTTAAAACACAATCAAGGCACGGCTTCAAAATACACAAGATCCAGGCTTCCGGTAGAACTGGCTGTCGTCAAAAAAGGTGTTACAAAAAAACAAGCATTTCAACTTGAATATCAAATTAAAAAACTTCCAGCGAATAAAAAAATCATAGCATTGAAAAACGGATTGAAAAATGTCCGGAGTTAAAATTCCGTACGATCACTTAAGCCCGCAAGCGCTTAAAGGGGTTATTGAAGAATTTGTAACCCGTGATGGTACAGACTATGGGGAAAAAGAAGTGTCACTTGAAACAAAAATATCCCAGGTGCTTTCTCAACTAAAATCCAAAAAAGCAACCATTCTTTTTGATCAGGAATCTGAAACTTGTACAATCCTGAGTAACAATGATCCTGCATTGAAAAGTCTTGATGAATGAGCCAAATTCTTCAACCAGATAAAAAAGTATTTATCAAACTGGCAACAATGAAAATGCCGTTTGGCAAATACAAAGGTCTTAACTTGGTCGACCTTCCAGAGCCCTATTTAGTATGGTTCTCCCGTAAAGGATTTCCACAAGGCACTTTGGGACAAATGCTGCAAACAATGTATGAAATAAAGCTTAATGGTCTTGAATACTTGTTCAAAACCAATCAAGTTTCACCCAAAAAATGAGTCGTTTTAAGATTATTTTACCGCTTTTAGAAAACTTTTAACCTTTGTAACCCCTTTGACTGATTTCGCATGTGCAATCGCTTTGTTAATTTCGGTTTTTGAACCGACCAATCCCCACAAAACAGTTGTACATTGCATGGTCTTAACATCAACATTAGTGGACCAAATATTTTTATCTCCGATGAGGGCGGCTTTAACTTTGCCAGTAAGTTCAAGATTTTTAGCAGTGCCGCACATAGCCTTTGGATCTTCAGGAATCAAATAAGTAGTAATGCCGGTAACCCCTTGCTCATTTCTGGCAAGTTGGATGGCTCTGTTTTTTTGAGTGAGGGTCTCATATTCACCAATAAGGTAGACATGACCCTTATAGCTTGAAACAGAGAAGTCAAGAACGCCCACATTTTCATCATCAGCAAATCTTTTAAGAATTTTACCTTTAATTTCATGATCAGATGCAATGGTAGCCACATTTCTTTCATCAACGGCTGCCCCATATATCGTTCCGCAACTATTCAGCATTGGAATTAATAAGAATAATAACATTGGAATTAGTAACTTTTTCATTTTCCTCCTTAGATATTAAGTTGACAATAATTGACTCAGATTTTATTTATAGCCAATATAATAATACCCAAGGTTTTTAAGTGCAATAGTATTTATGATTAAATATAAAAAATTCATTTTTTCTGGCATATTTTTTAATATCCAAGTTGGCCTTCTTAGAGAGATTGCTTCAATATCTCAACCGTCTGCACCAAGTAGGGAATATATATGATCGAACTCTCACTCAGTTCTCTAAGCATCCTGGTTGCGGCTGCTATTCTTGGTGGTTTTATCGACTCTATCGCCGGTGGTGGCGGCATCATCACCGTCCCGGCACTTCTGGCGGTCGGTTTCCCTCCGCATCTGGCATTGGGGACGAACAAGCTCCAGGCAAGTTTTGGCAGTCTCACCGCGACACTCAACTACCGCCGAGGCAAAATGATGCGGTTCAGAGACCTTGCATTCGGTATCAGCTTTACCGCTCTGGGTGCCTACACTGGAACAACAACCGTTCAACTCATCTCACCTGATGCTCTGCAACACATTATTCCGGTTCTCCTTCTGATCATCTTCGTGTATGTACTCTGCAGCCCAAAATTGGGAGATACGCACACACCACAACGCATGGTCCCCTGGTTGTTTTACCTTGTATCCGGATGCGTGATTGGATTCTATGATGGCTTCTTTGGGCCGGGTACAGGGTCTTTCTGGACCATTGCCCTTGTATTATTACTTGGGTTTGACCTGAAGAAAGCAACCGCGCAGACCAAAGCGTTGAATTTTACAAGCAATATCGTGGCGTTAGTCACTTTCTTTTTGGGCGGACATGTTGCTGTGCTCGCTGGTGTCACGATGGGAATGGGACAAATCCTTGGGGCCTATGCAGGTTCACATCTGGTTCTGAAGCATGGCACACGTTTTGTTCGGGTCTTCTTTCTCACTGTAGTGGCAATCACTATAGTTAAATTGCTATGGGAGACGTATCTTTAGTAAAACAAGGGCTTGCATATGGTTAACAATTAAAAGGATTAAATCATTAGCAGCAGGCTAATCATCGACAGGATCGCCCACTGAAGAAAATCAATCACTGGATCCAATGCACCCAGGAAAAGCAAACCAATAACAATCAGAAATCCGAACCGTTCAAGCCGCATTAGAAAGGTCTGTACATTTGCTGGCGCAAACCCCATCAGGATTTTTGAACCGTCCAGAGGGGGGATGGGGATCAAATTGAAGGCAGCCAGGATGATATTGATCCTGGCAAAGGAAACCAACAGTAGTGCTAATTTGCTAGTCTGCGGCATGGACAGCATGCTGTAAATCAAAAGTGCCAGAAATGCCATGATGATGTTTGCTATAATCCCGGCTGACGATACCAGGACCATACCTTTGCGATAATCGCGGATATAGCCAAAATTTACCGGTACCGGTTTTGCCCAGCCAAACCCTACGATAAACAGCATAAGAGTTCCCATGGGGTCAAGATGTCTGAGTGGATTCAAACTCAGGCGGCCTTGATTTTTGGCAGTGGGATCGCCCATCTGGTAGGCCACCCACCCGTGGGCAAGCTCGTGAAAGATGATAGCATACATCAAGGGGATGGCAATAACGATGAATGAGAAAGGATCGCTGAACAACAGATTGAGCAGGCCCATATATTTATCTCCTTTTACTGGTTTAGCGGCATCATGTGTATGCTGCAATTTTCTTAACCGTTAAAAACGGTACAAGGAAAATATTTTCAGCACTATTTAATAATCATGAAACTAGCTAAAGTCAAAAGCTGGGTAGAAAAAAGGAAATGTATTTTTGGGTTAAAATGAAAAAGGGTTTGCAAAACCCAGAAGCACATTGTTAAATGATTTTCATTGTTTAATTGTTATCAGGAGAATAAAAAGATGCAGTTTATCAGAATTAGTTCTATAGCTTTTTTGCTTTTTTTTGCTTTTTTTCTATTGTCCACTGCCATGGCTTTTGAGCCATCGCCACCTCAAAAAACAATGAAACTTGTTTTTATTCATCATTCTGTGGGGGAAAACTGGCTTAACGATGCCAATGGTGGCCTTGGCAGGCTGCTATTTGAAAACAATTATTTTGTCAGTGATACCAACTATGGTTGGGGGCCGGATGGCATAGGGGATAGAACAGATATTCCCAACTGGCCTGAATGGTTTACAGGCCCTTCCAGCAAACGGTTCCTGAAAGCCCTGTATCGATTAAATTATAAAAATTCTGACTACATCCGAAAATCCAAAGACCCGGGAGGAGAAAACAAGATCGTCATGTTTAAATCCTGTTTTCCCAATTCAAATCTTGAAGGAAACCCCAAAGATGCATCCAGACGGCATGGTGATGATCTCTCTGTTAGCAATGCCAAGGCCATTTATAACCAATTGTTGGGATATTTTGGAAATCAAAAGGATAAACTCTTTATTGCTGTTACCGCACCACCGGTGCGCGAAAAAACATATTCAAAAAATGCCAGAGCATTTAATAACTGGCTGGTAAACGACTGGCTAAAAAATTATAAACAAACCAATGTAGCGGTTTTTGATTTTTACAATATCCTGACCGGTAAAAACAACCATCACCGAATATCCGGCAAGCGGCTTGAACATCTCATTCGTGATAGAAATAATAATTTATATTATTATCCTGGTGGTGGGGATAATCATCCGACAAAGGCGGGTAACAGAAAAGCTGCAAGGGAATTTGTGCCTTTTTTAAATTACACTGTCAACCGATGGCAGCCCGGCGAACCTGCACTTAATCCCATTGATACTAAAACCATATTAGATGATACCGCCGCTTTGCCGGAAAAACCGGTAACAGTAAACACTATTCAGGATGGAAACCAGATTGATGATTTTGATATGCCCGATAATAAATGGGAGGCTTTCCTTGATGAAGCAAATCATAACACCAAATTGTCTTTTCGATTGGATCAAACAATAAAGCACAAAGGCAGATCAAGTATCAATGTTTCTTACAATGTGGCACCCGAAAGTTGGGCAACCCTCAGCCATATCATGCCGTCTGTCATGGACTGGAGCAACAAATCCGGCTTATCCCTGTTCATTCGTATGTCCGATGATCAGGGCCCTGTCACCCTTGTGGTTTATAATGGTGGGCATGACAATCTCAAACCCTTTGATTATAAGATATTTCTGGATAAAAATACTAAAAAAGGCTGGCAGAAAGTCTCCATTACATGGGATATGTTTATTCAGCCATCCTGGGTGGGCAGCGGCACTGATAAATTTAACCCATCGCAGGCCATTGGGATTGCATTTTCCTTTGATGAATCAGAGGGAAGTTTCTGGGCTGATGATTTAAAATTTATCCCTTAAATCTGTGACCCACTGAAATAGTTTAATCAGAGATTAAAAATGGAATATAATTTTGGTGTTATTGCTTTTTCTTAAGCTATTTTCATAGGATAGTTCACTTGTGAACTATAAAAAACATTGCAGAGCAGTCTTAGTGAAATGTGAAGAATGTGTAATAATTTCAAGTGTAATATGTCTTGACACATTTTTCAAAGAATGATAGAAATCGCTTTGTTTTAAAAAACTGTTCGGGGCGTAGCGCAGTCTGGTAGCGCACTTGTCTGGGGGACAAGTGGTCGCTGGTTCAAATCCAGCCGTCCCGACCA
>JAAEKY010000561.1 GCA_024227235.1 Desulfobacteraceae bacterium
CAAGAGTTATTTCCTTTCCCAGAATCGGGGGATTACACCATGTGTATAAGTGGGATAAAGCCGCTTAAATCGATTTTCAAAGAATAAGAAAATTGTAATTCAACCAGAGGATATTCGCCTGCGTTTTCCTTTGGAAATTCAGCTTATTTCTAAGTTTTATCTCTATTCTGTTAATCAAATTTGATCTGATTTAAAAACTCGAGCTGATCATATCAACCGTTTAAAACCCAATTTTCATGTGTTTTGTCCTTGATTCGATTTTGGCAAACCACAGCACATAATGAACCGGGCGTTGATCCAATTGGTGGCTTACAAAGCAAAAAAAGAAAAGCCTGAAAATATTACCGACCGAACCCGGTCATTGTTAGTTGCATTAAAAAGTACTTGGCCAAAATGGATGGAAGCCTTAATAATCGTTAACCGGAAACTGTGATCTGTCGGCAGCAACCGTGTGTTGATAAGTTTCCTGCATTTTTTTGTTCGGCTTTTTTGCTATTTTTTGATTTTGTTCATAATGTTTCGAAATCTTCCATTGCTTATGGGATGCCATGCAACGATCTTTCCATTCAAGATAATACAGAATGTACCAAATGCACAGGGACTGTTTTGTGCTTCCTTGCAATTATTTAAACTAATTACATTTGGTTTTACTCCGAATTCTTCTTTGGCAGTCTTGCTTATTTCGTTAACGTTCTTTACTGAATAGGGGCATTGGTCAGCGCGAATGATCGTCAGACCATTATTGTATTTTTCTAATCTTTCCCCCCAATTAGACTTGAACTTTGGAACGGGTGAAGCTTTATTAAACTTTTTTACCAATAATGCGAAATCCGGTGAAGCCGTGTCCACAACTTCAAAACCATGTTTCAGAAATATTCTACTATCCACCATAAAGGAACCTTTACGTGTTACTACTGCGACTCCATATGTTTTTTCCTTTTTAGCATCCTTTAAGCACTCATCAAGTAACCGTGAACCGTATCCTTTGTTTTTAAAGGTACGTTTGAATCCAGAAAAAATGCAGTGAATGAATGTATAGCCAGTAGCTTCAACCGGTCTCCAACAATATTCCCCAGAAATATACTCAATCATACCCTGGGTTCCACCTTCAGCAGAATACAAGGTCTTAATTTTTAAGCCCTCTGCGAATCTCTTCTTCATCCATTCAATTTTCTCAGGAAATCCAGCCCGTTTTATGTTTTTATACCCACATATACCGTATTTAAGTATATTATCATTGTTCGTATCGATAATTTCTATTTCTTTCATTAATACTTTCCCTATGTATGAAGCCAAACGTAAAAATTAACCGACGCCGCGTAGCTTGCAGCCTCCGGTTGCATGATTTGTTAATTAGTCCCTAAAGCTTTCATAAGCTCTGAAAATGCTTCTGGCGAGCTGGTTTTAAATAAATTATACCATGCGTCAAGCACCTCAGCTTTATAAAGGTTTAACTCTTTAAATATTTCCCGAGCAAACTCTAAAGATGCTGCTCCAGAGGCAGTAATAACGGCTTCGTCGCTAACGGATAGAACATCTGCGTAGTATTCACCTCCTTGATAGTGAGAATTAGAAAGGTAATCTTTTGAATTGCTTGTGTGTTGGATAGAATCAAGTAGCCCCATTTTTGATAGACCAAGGGTTGCTCCGCAAATGGCTGCTACTTTAATTTGATTTTCGTGGAATTTTTTTGCAAGACGAGTAACTTCTTGATTGCCACCTTCATCCCAGCTTGCTCCTCCAGGAAGTATTAACATTTCAGCATCCAAACCTGTCACCTCATCCAAGTTCAGGTCTGGTGTAATTAGAAGCCCGCCAATTGTACGAATAGGTTTTCCGTCAATACTGAACGTTCTTAATTGATATTTCGCGGGATTAACCTGCATCGCAGGATTGTTGATTCCAGCAGTAACATATCCTATTTCCCAATCTGAGAGAGTGTCAAAAAGATATAGATAAATTGTCCTTTTCATAATACAACCACCTCATTATTTCCTTTTAAATGTCATTTGTCTGTTTGAACTCATTTGAATGGCAAACTCATCATAACCAACCTCTTTGATTTTAACGATACAGGCAGACCTGTTGCTGTTAAAGATAAATCCAAAGATCTTAGCCATGAAATTATTGTATTTTTTACAGGCCATTACATCTGTGAATTCGTTACAATCAGCACAGGAAGCAATATTCTTGTCAAGGCAGCAGGCCCTCAGCTTGCGCCATGACGATTTTTCATTTTCTTTGCATCCATTGCATTTTTTCTTAAGGAATCTCGGGCAAGCCCCGCAGTAAAGGCCGCACATTGCAATCATTTCTACGCTTGTGGCAATCTCTCTCATTTTGTTCTCCATTCTTATCATATTAATGTCTTCTCTAACAAATCAATGAGATCATTATACACGAAGAGTTTGACATCATTATGTCAGGTTTAAATTTTTTTTGTAAAATACTGACATTTTTTTTATTCTCTGCCCAATAGTCCTGCGCATGGATTTAGGGGAAATAATTTCAACCTGATCGCCGTAACTTAGCACCATGCCAATGGCCCACTCGCCTTCAGGAATTTTAATTTTTATGGTGATGGTGTTATCATCCTGATCAAGAATGGATGCATTTTCAAAATTATCTTTTATGATATGCTTCATCCTGATTGAGAACCTGAGGATCATGTTAACCATTTTGCCATGGGAATTGAATTTTTCAAATAGGTCGCGGTAATTTCCCTTTTTCCTTAAAAAAGTTTTTTTGGTATTTAAGACCTCTTTTATCCGGGACAGTTTAAACATCCTAAAGTCTTCTCTTTTAAGGCAAAAACCGAAAACGTACCATGAAATTCCTTTCTGGATAACCGTCATAGGTTCTATCAAGCGTAAGGAATTTTTGCCCTGCCCGTCAATATACTTAATTTGAACCAATTGCCTGGATTTAATGGCACCATAGAGTGTGTGAATCTTTTTAGCATACCGGTCTGAATTGTCCCAGCCAATGGTATCAAAAACAATATATTCATCCCCTGGATTTGTTCTCTTTTCATCGCTGCCCGGCAGCAGACTCTGAATTTTTTCATAAATCAGTTCAAGTTCATTGTCATCTAACGCAGCATTTACCCCTTTTAACGCAGACAGGATGGATTTCATATCTGAAGGGCTTAGATACTGTTTATTCAACTTATAATTTTCTGGAATCTCATAACCACCGCCACCCCCCTGGTTGGAAATTATTGGAATTCCAGCCAGATTAATCGCCTCGATATCCCGGTAAACGGTTCTGAGACTGACTTCAAACCGATCTGCAAGCGCCTGTGCTTTTATCTTCCTCCTGTTTAGAAGAATCACTACAATGGAAAGCATTCTATCGATACGCATCGATTTACCTCTTATTGGTTTCACAAAAGCTTTTTACCAGAGAACCAGGACTATGCCCCAAACCTCAATTTCATTGGTATTTTCTCTTTAATTTGACAAAAATTCTTGTTAAAGCATGGCTTAAAAGACACATGACAACTCCGATGAATAATGATGCGGGAACTGATAATAATTCACAGCCAAAAATTAGTATACCCCAACCATATAACACCCACTGGATGAAATAAATAACAGTGGTGTTTTTGCTCCAAAACAAAAGAATTTTATGAATAAATGAAAAATCACGAGTCTGATTAAAAATAATTTTGCAAAGGGGCAACCATATCAAGATAAATCCGATAATGACAAAATGGACAGCTAAACCGCTCCTGTGATAATCTCCTTGAACAATGATGGCATTAGAAACTTGGGTCCATAAGACTGCACCAATAAAAGTCACTAAAAGCCCGGTAATAACCAATTTCTTAAAAATAAATTTCTCTTTGGGATTCAGCAAAAAGTGGCTTAATAGCATACCAAAAACAGGATATACCACCCAAGGGAAAAAAGGGAAAAATATAGTCTCACCATCACCGAAGAAAGGTGAAAGAGATGGGTTATATCCGAATTTACCCCATAAAAGAGGCGAAATGATCAAAACAATCATTATTATCAGGATAAGAAAAATCCATGTCCCCCTTGTCCATTGGTGTGTAGGCAGAAAACACCGTATCAAAGACATGAATATAAGGGACAGCCCGGCAAGCTGAAGAATATCAACGGATAAAAGAAAAGAAACAGGTGTCATAAATTCGGGAAGATTTGCATGAAATTTTGTAGCGATTAAAATGGGAACATAAAATCTAAATACATTTAAAACATAACCAAGAGCAATGAGTGTTAATCCTCTTTTGATGCCGTATGACACACCGATGGTTTTGGGACGCATGAAAAACAATCCCATGATCACCATGAAAACAGGAGCAGCAGGAGCAGTTCCCAATAAAACAAATATTCCGCCCAATAAAGAGGTCTCCCCCCCATCCACAGCATATACTACTAAACTGTGCTGGAGGATCATAAACAGAATGGCAAGCCCCCGTGCAAAATCAAGGTATTCAATGCGCTTTGACTGTTTAAAATCAGAGATGTTTTTTTCCTTCCCTCCAAAGTGCCCTGAAACCATGCACTTCTGGAGAACAATTTATGATGATTGTTTTTCAGAATAACGAATTTTCGATATATAAAAAACTTTCATTCCCTTTGGAGTAGAAATCTTGATTTCATCCCCCACTCGTTTTCCTAAAAGTGCTTTACCTAATGGCGAATCCATACTAAGTTTTCCATCAACAACATTAAACTCATCGGGTCCTACGATACGATATTCGACCTCTTCCCCTTCTTCATCCTCAATGGTAACAAAAGCACCAAAATAAACTTTTTCCTGATCGCCAGGAATACGATCGACCACAGTTATCCCATCGAGACGGTTTGTTAAAAATCGAATCCTGCCATCAATTTGATACAAGCGTTTCTTGCCATAAATGTATTCGGCATTTTCACTCCGATCACCTTGTGCGGCAGCGGCCGCAACTCTCGCGCTCACATCTGGTCGCTCAACTTTCCACAAGTGCTGAAGCTCTTCAGTTAATTTTCGTGCACCTTCCGGGGTGATATACTTGGAACCTTTTTCTCTCG
Source organism: Desulfobacteraceae bacterium (assembly GCA_024227235.1). Taxonomy (GTDB): domain Bacteria; phylum Desulfobacterota; class Desulfobacteria; order Desulfobacterales; family Desulfobacteraceae; genus Desulfobacula. Next base: position 5,043 of record JAAEKY010000561.1, read on the forward strand.
GAGGACGCCATCTACCCATTTTAGACTCTCAATATTTTAAGAATTATTCAATCCTTGGCATTTAGTTTGTTTACTCATCAAAAAACACATTGATAAAGAGTACCTCTACCCTGAGCTAATCGTTGTAAAACTCTTTTTTTTAACAAGTATTTTTACAAAAAGCCATATCAAGGGCTCACTTTTTAAAGAGTGACAAGACCGGACTGGGTAACATCAATGGTTATCAAAACCTCGCTAAAATGGATTTCGTAATCTCGATTTCAAAGCCATATTCATTTGATGATAACCTTCGGCTATTACATCGGGAGGTAAATCGGCAAAACCAATAGCGATACCAGAGAAATCTTCATTGTGCATTAGAACAGTTTTAACCCAGCAGGCAAAAACCATTTCCTGCAAGGCTAAGAATTTGTCTATGAGATTGTCTTTTTGCATATAAAAGTCCCACCTATAGCTGAATAAATTTCAATAGATTTACGATGTTTTATTTTTTAGCAATAACACAATGGAATTTTAGTTTTCGCTTTGTTTTTGAAATGATTTCTATTGCTCTGAAGCCAGATCTGTATAGCAGGTCTTCAACCTTCTCAAGTGTATAAAACCTAAATACATCATGGTTCAGATTTCTTTGCTGCAACTGTTGCATGTCCTCAAATGCGAGAAATAAAAGCCCCCCGGGTTTTAGAATACTGGATATTTTTTTGGCTGTGATTTCAGGTTTTGGCCAAAAGTAGATAGTATTTACACTACAGGCTTTATCAAAGCTCTCATTTTGATAGGAAAGCGAATCGAAATCACCTTCAACTATTTTTACTATTCCTTCGTTTATTTGCTTTATATTTTTTTTGCGGGCAATAGAAACCATTGAATGAGAAAAATCCACTCCTTCAATATATCCCTCACTTATTTTATTTACCATCTTCCGAATGAGTTTACCGGTTCCACACCCGATATCTAAAACGTGATCGTTGTTCTCTATTGCCAAAGCATCATTTACCATTTCATTTAAATAAGCATTGCCGATATCAAAAATATTGGCCATGACAATACGGCCAAACAGCCCGGATGGTTTTTGCGCCTGTTTTGAAAAGAATGAAGAAAAACTCATCGTCAGCCACCTACTGGGTTTTTATTACAAGAGATGAAAGCGCTGAACAACATATCCTCGCTGTCATCTTCTGGCCCGCCCCGTATAAGGAATTTCTGGGTTTTAAGTATATCAACGCCATTGTCCTGTAAAAGGTTGGATATGTATCTACTACTGTGTTTGAAGATGGACACCCCCCAGGGTGTCGGTGTCTCAAAATAGCCCTTCGAATCGTTACGTGTTGCTGCTGCTTCTGCTGAGGTCTGCGCAGCAATGGTAAAGGCAAAGATACCTCCTGGTTTGATAATTCTGAAGACCTCTTTCAAAATAATTTCCAAGTCATCAAAAAAATGCAGCACTCCGCAACAAATCGCATGGTCAAAAAAACTGTCGGAATATGGCAGTGGCGTGTCATGTAGGTCAAAAATTTTGAGTTCTGTTGCAAACGCTTTGGATTCACACATTTTCAGCATTTTTATTGAGCCATCACATCCATAGATATTTAGCCTCAGTTTTGCAAATAATCGGGATGCAAGCCCGGTGCCTATTCCCAGATCCAGCAGGCAGTCTCGGGGCTTCACATATTCAAAACTCATTCCAAAGAGGACGTCATGACCGTAACTGTTGTAATCATGAGTCTGCTTATCATATTGAGCGGCACCTTGGTCATGCACGCTGATTGTATCCTTTATTTTCATCTCTTTACCCCTATGCTTTACAGTTGACGAGGGTATTCAAGTGCAGGTTTCTTTCATTGGTTACACTCGCTTTGTTATGTTTTCCTTTTTCATTTTTAATGGCTTAAAGCTCGGTTCGAAATAGATATTTTTCCCTTTTATGCTGCCTCCACTTTTTTGGAAGATTGCGTGTTTCGGGCAATAATTTACACAACGCATGCATTGCTCACAAGTTTTTGACCACTTAGGTATAGCATTCTCTATCTGTATGCTATCTGTTGGGCATAATTTTTCACACAATCCACACGCATCACACGTTTCATCCACTCTGAATTCTCTCCAGAAATTACTGAGCCCCAGCCATTTGAACAGGTAATAGTCTTTGTAAAAACCAAATTTGCTGTATTTCGGTGGATAATTGAAAATATGGTGATGAATCTCACCATTTAAAATATCCTGCACGACTCTTCTCGCTTCTACTATTCCATCATCAATCATTGACCGTGCGTCTTCTTTTGATGGGGGATTCATCGCCACAGTCCAATTCGCAGGCATCTGAATGACCTTGGTGTAAATCACATCAAACCCTTTCTTTTTCAAAAGAGTGGTACTTTCACTAACAGAGAAACCTGCTTCCTGGGAATCTCCCGCTGTGATCAGCACAAAAGCCTTGAGCGGTTTTTTAATTTTGGACAAATTTGATAAATACTTTCTACAAATTCGTGGAATGCCAAATGCATAAACCGGAAAACAAAATCCTATCAATTCAGCGCTTTCGCCTAATTTTAATTTATCAGAGATAGAAGAAAGTGATGTTTGGTTCCCGTTTTGCGTAAACATCTCTTTACACGTATCAATAATTTTAAACGAGTTACCAGTTCCTGAAAAATATTTTAATTCAATATTCATGATAGTTTATTCCTTTTTTTCATAAGTGATCCAATACGGGTTTCTGGATCATGAAACCGTTTGAAATAATGGGTCAGCGTCGTGCCGCTGAATATCGTATTGACCACCGGAATCCTGATCAACATCCAGACTAGCCAACAGGATAAAAACAGAGCCCGCCCACCCCACACCGCCCCAACC
>JAAEKY010000562.1 GCA_024227235.1 Desulfobacteraceae bacterium
CCGTACACTCTCGGGTTTCATTCATTGCGGTTACAATTTCATTTTCTGCCAGGCCACGGTTATAGATTCTTACCTCATCTATTTTCCCACCAAAAAAATTACGGGGGCTGCCGCTTCCCCTGGCGCCAATGAGTAATTTACTCGAGTTTGATCCCATACTGCCTGTCTGTTCTCTTGAGTACACCTGGACCCCATCCTTATAAAGGGTTTGATAATTACCATCATAAACAAGCGTAACATATGTCCATGTATTTGCACTGATGGTAAAAGCGGTTCCGCCATCCCAGTACCAATGGGGCCGCCAGGCATAGTGCACATACCCGTTTCGAACCCTTAATTCGTATAAGCTTTCCTTGTTATGAACAATATTTTCACCACTTGATCCATCCCAGAAGACCCAGGAAGAAATGGACCAGGCAGAAGTACCAGGATCAAGATCCCCATCTGATGGATCGCCAAAATCAAGATAACCACCATGTGAAGAACTTACTCTGGTAAAAAGGCCGGCTCGACAGATTTTACCCTCAGATGCTGCCGTTTGCGACGGTATCGTACCTGATGCTGTTGTTGCAGCCAGACCATGACTTTCTGACGACCCTGAATCTGATACTTCATCTGCAGTACCATTCCAACCCATATTTTCCATGCGGTATTCTGCCAGAGGATCGGAGTAACAGGTGCCGGTACAAGATCGAGTGATTGCATATAGGTCTGCTACCTCTGCTGCGGAATATCCTTTATCAAAGATCATTACTTCATCAATCGATCCTTTAAACCCATGGCTGGTATTTGGATAATATCCGCCGATGGCATATGTCTCGGCGTCGTGAATATCAGTTGTTGGATTATTTGTGGCGCTGGTTTTTAATGCGCCATCTATATACAGATTTCCAACACCTGCGCCATATGTATAAACTGCATGATGCCATTTATTATCTGTATATCGTGTTGCAGAATAATCAACTGAGCCCCCTCTGACACCTGATTCACTTGTAACCCAAGCCCTTATAGAGCCATCTGTGTCATAACACAGCGCAGTACTTTTTTGATAATTTCCCAAGGCATCGGAGAATTCTATTAATCTGGGTGAACCATTTCCGCCACCTGGAGATTTAAACCAGCACGCCAGTGTGACCTCATCTGTAAACACCAGAGCTTGGCTGGAAAACACATTGCTGACAATCTTATCATTCCCCCCATCAAAAATAGCAGCCCTGCAAAGCTTACCTGCGTTAGTTTGTCCGACTCCACCGCTGGCTTTTCCATTATAATCAGTATTCCCAAGAGTTTCTATAATATCAAAGCTAGAGCCACTCCAGGCATCGCACTCATCAAATCGAAATTGAGCCACAAGAGCAACCGGATATGGCGGTGTTAAACCATCTGCAGTAATTTCAATGGAATAAGTGTTGGAAGTAAATGTATTATCGCTGCATGTACTGTCAGTAGCTGTAAGATTAAAGGTATAAGTACCAGCACCTGCGGTAACCGTATCGCTTTTCCAGAGCTTGGCACTGATGGCAGAATCTCTGCCGCCATCTGATGTGGACTCCAACAAGAATCCACTCGGGTTGGTTGTCAACCAATTTATTGTCCACAAAAAATTTCCAACATGCCCGCCATTTAATTCTTGAACCTGAAAAAAAGTTTCAAAAATTGAGGCATTTACCGTATAATCAGGGACACCAGAAGGTTCCGGGATAATACTTATATTGCTGGCTTCAACATTTAGTGTAAACGTATAGGTGTCAGTCAATGTCCCATTATTGCGATCTTCCACCTTAACTTCAATGGAATATGTGCCTTTGCAAACATTAATACTACCCGAAAGATTTCCTGTCCAAAGATCCATAGACAGGCCCGAAACGGCCGGTGTGATACTGTTTAAATACCAAAAATAGCTGCCGGAACCGCCGGTTGCCTGAAAGGTATGGCTGAATGATGTATCACCGGAATAAGCTGTAGATAATGGATCAGGTACAGTTACGATTGCTACGGCATCTGCAGGCGGGCATCCGCCGGTGCAAACGGTAACTCCAGTGGAACAGCAATCCTGGTCCTGGCAGTTAATTTTACCATCACCATCATTATCCTCTGTATCACTGCAAAGGGCATTGGTATTCTCAGCGGTTGTGCTGCCACTGCCACTGCCACTGCCGCTGCCACTGCCTCCTCCGGTACATATAATCCGGTTGAGTTCACCAAGAGACAATGCCTTTACAATGTCATCATAGTCAGTTGCAGGTCGTTTATTGGTAGCATTAAAACCAACCCCGATGCCATTGCAGACGTCAAAAAAGCCGGGAGTTCCTCCTTTATCTTTTGAGCCTCCGCTTGCAATTACATATGCCTGGTTGGTTGAATTTGCATCTACGGCAGTGCAAGAAGCATCATCAGAAGTTGTATAAACAATATTGGGATTAAATGCCAATACATCTGCAGCGGAAATAGCGACACAAAAGGTATTGGCATCTGTTGTATCTGGCAAATTGGCAGCGCCTCCGGTTTCACCATAAACCGCATATCGAATAAGATTTCCCCAAGGGTCCTCACCAGATGAAAGTCCAATGGTACTATAGGGGAGGGTACCGACAAATGGCGGTATTCCTATATCTTTATCTTCTTTACCGTCACCATTGATGTCTGCAAAAGGCAGTCGATGATTTGCTATGGCATATCCTTGTAATGCATAGTCTATTTTTTCTAAAATTGCTTTAGCCTGCTTTGCTTTTGCTGCCTGAATAAGATTTGGAAGAACCGTGGCCATTGTAGAAATAACAATACCGACAATGATAATTACAACAGCCATTTCAATGAGCGTAAACCCTTTTTTGTTACCGATCAAATGAGGTGTTTTCATTTAAGCTCTCTTAATAAATTTAATGAGAATTTCAGCTTCTGAATACAAATTTTCCAGTTGCCCGTTTATTGTAAATAAAAATTGCAGCTATGGCTTTTGCAGTTCTGTTGTCCAGTATTGTGTTGTTAATAACAGAAAAAAGCATACCATATCACCTTTATTCGTTAAATATATATCATTATTTATTACAAATTTTCATAATGCAATAAAAATCTAATTTTAAAAAATATGCCCCTTCTGGGGCAAGGATGACGAGCTATTTGAAAAGAAAAATAGGCATTAGTTGTAAAGCATAATTATTGTTAACATAGGCAGAAAAAGTCAAAATATGGCTGATTTGAGTATAGGACACCTGTAATCCCTCAACTCAATTTCAAAAATATCAACTCCAAAAGGTGTCACATACTGGAATCTGAGATCCTGAATTGTCATAATCTGATTCTTCAATATATGTTAATTCAGGGATATACACAGCTTCTACATCAGGTGGATCATGGTTGCGGATATCCCAGAGATTCAGATGTTTTAACCTGAAGGTCACACGTAAAATCTTATCTGTTATTTTAAAATCATCAATGATAGAGATGATTTTCATTTGGCATAATTATCGGGATAACATCATCAGGGTCTGACTTCTTTATCATTCAGATTGACAAAGGTTTGCTGCCAGTTCCGGATAAAATATATGTCCCAATGGGTACGATGGGTACAGCTGTCGGTTTGGCCATTGGCCTTAAAGCAGCAAGGATCAAAACTCAAGTGGTGGCTGTTCGAGTTGTTGAAGCCCACATGGGGAATGAAAAAAAATTTCAAGCTCTCTATAAAAAAACTCTTGCGCTACTCGGATCATGCGATTCAAATTTTCCGCACCTGATGTGAGGCTTTTAAAATTAAGATATCGCCGGTGCTGTATCTTCTTCAGCACCGGCTTTATAGTGTTATGAATATTTAATAGCTGCCTGGGCAGCAGCAAGTCGTGCAATGGGGACCCGGTATGGGGAACAAGACACATAGGTAAGCCCAACCTTATGACAGAATTCCACTGAGGCAGGATCACCCCCATGTTCACCACAGATGCCAAGTTTAATATTGGGTCTGGTTTTCTGACCCCGCTCAACAGATATTTCTATAAGACTACCCACTGCCTCCTGATCTAATGTTTCAAACGGATCTGAACTCAAGATAGCATGATCTATATAGTCATTCATAAAAGAACCAATATCATCTCTTGAAAAACCAAATGTCATCTGGGTAAGATCATTGGTTCCAAAAGAGAAAAATTCAGCAGTTTCAGCCATTTTGTCTGCAATAAGTGCCGCTCTAGGGATCTCAATCATGGTTCCAAACATATGGGGTATGGATTCAAGCCCATATGCATTAATTACTTGATCATAGACTTCTATGGCAATCTGCTTAACAAAGGTCAACTCTTTTTCATTACAGGTCACAGGCACCATGATTTCAGGAAGGGGATTTTTCCCATTTTTAATTAATTCTGCCCCCGCCTCAAAGATAGCCTTAATCTGCATTTTGGTGATTTCAGGAAAAGTAATTCCAAGGCGAACACCCCGGTGGCCGATCATGGGATTGGATTCTTTTAGCAGTTCACCGCGTTTGATGACTTCTTCAACGTCTATATGAAGCGCATTTGCAATTTCTATCTGATTGTCTATTGCCTGTGGGATGAATTCATGAAGTGGCGGGTCCAGAAGACGAATAGTAACCGGTAGATTGTCCATCACTTCGAGAGTGGCTGCAATTTCTTTTTTTACAAAAGGGAAAAGCTCATCCAGAGCATTTTGCCTCTCTTCCAGGGTTTTGCTGAGTATCATCTTTCGCAGCAGAAACAATGGTTTTTCAGAATCAGCACCATAAAACATGTGTTCTGTTCTGAAAAGGCCGATGCCTTCCGCACCGAATTCCATGGCCTTTTCAGCATCTTCAGGTGTATCTGCATTGGTCCTGACTTTCATGGTCCTGTGAGTATCTGCGATTTCCATAAATTTTTTAAATTTTGGATTTTCCAATGCATCTTTCATTTTGAGTTGATCTTTATAAACAATACCTTTACTCCCATTTAAAGTAATGAAATCACCTTCTTTAATTGTATGATCGCCCACTTTAAAGCATTTATGTTTATAATCGATCTCAAGGGCTCCTGCACCGACAATACAACATTTCCCCCAGCCCCTAGCCACAAGAGCAGCATGGCTTGTCATCCCACCACGAGCAGTGAGAATCGCTTCAGCAGCTCTCATGCCTTCAATATCTTCAGGGTTGGTTTCTTCTCTGATGAGGATGACTTTTTTGCCCGTCTTCTCCCATTTAACCGCATCTTCAGATGAAAACACAACTTGCCCGAATGCCCCACCAGGCCCTGCTGGAAGTCCTTCCACAATTTTTACTGCTGTTTTTTCACTTTCTGGATCTACAACTGGATGAAGCAAATCATCTAAATTTTTAGGTTGGATACGGCATACCATTGTTTTTTCATCTATCAACCCTTCGTCATGCATATCCATAGCCATATTCAGTGCAGCAGGTGCTGTTCGTTTTCCTACCCGGCATTGAAGCATGTAAAGTGTACCTTCCTGTATCGTAAACTCAATATCCTGCATATCTTTGTAGTGCTGTTCTAAAAGGTTGCGGATATCAAATAATTGTTTATAGATCTCAGGCATGGCCTCTTCAAGTGAATCAATATGCATATTTTGAGACGTTTTGGTGTCTTTATTCAATGGATTGGGTGTACGGATACCTGCGACAACATCTTCTCCCTGGGCATTTACCAGCCATTCCCCAAAAAATTTATTTACGCCTATAGCAGGGTCTCTTGTAAATGCAACACCTGTAGCAGATGTGGCGCCCATATTTCCAAAGACCATGCTTTGAACATTTACAGCTGTTCCCCAATTATCAGGGATATGTTCAATTCTCCGGTAGGAAACCGCCCGTTTGCCATTCCAGCTTTTGAACACCGCACCAATTGATCCTAAGAGCTGTTCTTGAGGGTCATCTGGAAATTCAGCTTTTAAATACTCTCTAATCTTATTTTTAAACCGCTCACAAAGGGTCTTCATATCGTCAACACTGATATCAGTGTCATTGATATACCCTTTATCATTTTTAAGGTTATTCATCATCATCTCAAGATGGAGACGAATACCCATTCCATCTTCAGACTCTATCTGCTCTGCTTTTTCCATGACTACATCTGAATACATCATGATCAAGCGCCGATAGGCATCATAAACAAACCACTCGTTTCCGGTTTTTTTAATCAGTCCAGGAATGGTGGTTGAACACAGTCCGACATTCAGAATCGTTTCCATCATACCCGGCATAGAACTTCTAGCGCCAGACCTGCTGGATACAAGCAAAGGATTTTCTTTATCCCCAAATTTCATCCCCATCTGTTTCTCAATGGAATGCATGGCCTCTTTAAGCTCTGCGCCAAGTGATTCAGGAAGCTTAAGGCCAAGGTCGAAATAGTGGTTACAACATTCTGTTGTAATAGTGAATCCAGTGGGTACTGGAAGTCCAAGGCGTGCCATCTCAGCAAGGTTCGCGCCTTTCCCACCAAGAAGTTTATTTTGTGAAGCACTACCTTCTGTTTGGTTAGAGCCAAATTGATAAATGTATTTTGTCATATTGTTTCTCTTCATTAAATGGTCAATGTGTTAAAAAAGCAAACCGTAAGTATTCAAAAAAAAATGGGGTGAAGTCAAGACTATTTATTTTTTCGATGCGTTTTCAAAAAAAGTGCTTATTGTTTATATTCATATATTAAATGAAAGTCAATTTAGAATAAGAAATGTATTATGAATAATTTAGCAAACAAATTTTGTGAGCCTTGCAAGGGCAGGTGCACCCCAAATGACTGCTGATGAAATAAAGAAGGAGCCTGAAAGATGTCATGTTCATTGAGTCAAGATTTGATTATAAAAACAATTGATTTTCATGGCCACAATTGCCCCGGCCTCACCATTGGTATTCGGGCATCTGAACTTGCCATGGAAAAAATAGATATTCATAACATTGAAGATCCTGTATGTGTAACAGAAACGGATATGTGCGGTGTGGATGCCATTCAGTTTCTCACGGGTTGTTCCTTTGGAAAAGGGAATCTCATTCATAAAGATTATGGAAAATCTGCGTTCACATTTTATAATAGAAAGACTCAAAAAGGATTTCGAGCTGTTTTTAAAAATGATTTTGCAAGAGATGAAAAAGATAAAAATATTCGAATAAAAAGGTTATTGGAGGCAGATTTAAATGACCTTTTCATAACACAGGATATTCAAGCGCCACCTGTAAGGCCTGCCCGAATACTAAAAAGCATACCGTGCAACACTTGCGGTGAAATGACCATGGAATCAAGGATTAGACTGTTTGATAGCAAAAGTCTTTGTATCCCTTGTTTTCAAAATGTGGAACAAAAAATATAATTCCAACATTAAGGGTCTAAAGTATGATGAACTAAGGGATTTTGTTATTTTACAGCAAGGCACCTACCCGTTTTACAGCACAAAAATCTCCACACATGGTGCAGACATCTTTTTCAGAAGGCTGTGAGGACTTCCTGTATACCCGTGCTTTTTCAGGATCCATTGCGCAATCGAACTGGCCTTCCCAGTCAAGTGTTCCTCTGGCCTTGCTCATTTTATAATCTATTACATCTGCATTTTTTATCCCTTTGGCCAGGTCTCCTGCGTGAGCAGCAATTTTAGATGCCATGATACCTTCTTTTACGTCATCTATACTTGGCAGACGCAAATGTTCAGCAGGCGTGACATAGCACAAAAAATCTGCTCCGTGCATGGCGGCAAGCGCCCCACCAATAGCAGAAGTGATATGATCATACCCCGGAGCAATGTCCGTCACGAGAGGTCCTAGAACATAAAAAGGCGCATTATGACAAAGTTTCTTTTGCAACTTCATATTCATTTCAACTTCATGCAATGGGACATGACCCGGACCTTCTATCATGACCTGGACATTTTTTTCCCAGGCTCGCTTGGTCAATTCTCCAAGCGTGATGAGTTCCTCAATCTGAGGCGCATCGGTTGAATCTTTAATCGCACCCGGCCTTAGCCCATCCCCCAGACTGATACATACATCATGGGCTTCGCAGATATCTAAAAGTCGATCAAAATGTTCGTAAAAAGGATTTTCATTCTTTGTTTTTTCCATCCATTCAAACAGGATAGCTCCGCCACGACTGACAATTCCACAAAGGCGCATATTTGTCCTGAGGCTTGTCACACACTTTTGTGTAAGCCCTGCATGAATCGTAATAAAATCGATACCATTTTCAGCATGAATTTCAACGGTTTCAAACCAATCTTCAATCGTAATCTCTTCTGTTGGTTTCCCCGTCCTTGTCAGGGTATCATATATCGGTACGGTACCAATCATCACGGGGACTTCTTCTACCAGTCTTTTTCTGAACCCTTCTGTGTCTCCAGAAATACTTAAATCCATCACCGCATCCGCTTTATAATCAAGGGCCAGCTGTGCCTTGTTCATCTCTGCATCAAATGAGCACACATCTTTTGATACACCCAAATTGACATTAATTTTCGTTTTAAGCCCCTGGCCAACCCCTGCAGCTTTCAAGTTCAAATGATTCCGATTGGCCGGAATCGCGATATGCCCTTTAGCCACTTTTTCCAAAAGCTCTTGCCGTGAAATACTTTCGTGTTCAAGCACCTGTTCCATCTGGGGTGTAAATATCCCTTTTCTGGCCGCATCAATCTGGGTGGTGTAAGATTGCTTCATTTAACCTCTCCGAATATCTGTTTTATTTCTTTAATTCTTTTTTCAATATTCTGGGCCCCTATAATTTCAGTAACCAAACATATGGTTTTAGCGCCCCTTTCAATGACATCTCTTAAATTATGCAGTTTGATTCCACCAATCGCCACAAAAGGGATATCATGATTTTTTACAACATGTTCAAGATATTCAAAGCCCACAGCATCACAGACATCCTCTTTTGTCTGGGTAGCAAATATAGGCCCTGCACCAATGTAATCTGCCCCATCTTCTATGGCTTTTTTTGCTTGTTCAGGTGAATGAGTGGAGCCCCCGATCATCATGTTTGGTGCAATTTGTCTTAAGGCTTTGATCGGGAGGTCATCCTGTCCCTGGTGAATTCCGTCCGCCTCTACCATCAGCGCAATATCTGCATGATCATTAACAATAAAGGGTACACCTGCATCTTGAGTAATTTTTCTGATTTCAAGACACTCATTGTATATGTCTTTTATACTTTTATCTTTTACCTTTTCGCGGTATTGCAGGATGTCAACACCGGCATCCACCATCTGTTTTGCCACTTCTGCATTGGTTCGACCAAGTGAGAATTTTTCTCCTAAAATACCATAAATCCCGTTAGGAAGCGTTCTTAAATTTGAAGATACCTTTTGATTATCAAATTTGAACCTTGAAATATCCTCAAGCTCTTTTGCCCCTTCAGATGATCGATTAATATTTGCATCTAAAATTCGTCGCTCATTCATTTATTTTATCCTTTGTATACCATAGGGCTCACTCAAAAATAACTAAACATTTTATACGTCTCATCTTCAGGCCGCCTTTGGCCGCTCCTTAATCATGAATTCTCGAAATAGTTCACTATTACTGCGGATTCACTCAATCAGATCAGCCAAATCCGACCTAAATCTGAGCGCCTAAAACACCAACTTATTTTTTGAGTGAACCCTTAAAACAACACTTGCCATGATGGATGCCACCATGGCTATTTTGGGTGGAAAAAGTACATGGTCATCTTGATCAGAAATAAAATCCCCTACAACATGGCAATTGCCCATTTTTCGGGTTGTTATGGTTTCCATATTTACGCCTGCAATGCCTGAAGCTGATACCACCACTTTATTTGTTTCACTCAGCTCCTCAATGATCATTTTTTTAAACTCTTTATTATCAAACCCTTCCACAACAATACGGCAATCTGAAAATAATTTGCTTGCATCACCGGGTTTAATTTTTTTTTCAATCTTTTCAATGCACATATCCGGTAATATTTCCAATAGATTTTCTTCCAGGCTATCTGTTTTCCTTTTGCCAACCTGAGAAAAACGATAAAATTGACGGTTCAAGTTCGTCGATTCTATGCAATCAAAATCAACAATTTTTAATTCCTTTACTCCGGCCTGGGCAAGATGCCTTGCTACATTGGATCCAATACCACCAATGCCTGCTATTCCTATTTTCATTAAAAAATTTCCCAGTCTTTAAACACGGGTTGATATCCATTTTGACGAATCATTGCAGTGATATCTTCCACACTTCTGGTGTCGGTTACTTCAAACTGAACGGTTGCATTATCTGCTTTTAAAGCATATCCGCCCACATCGGTTTTAGATCCTGCTGAATACCGTGTCGCTCCAAGGTGAATAAGTTTATCCCGAAATGCGGCGGATTCTCTGGTCGATATTGTAATCCCAAGTCTTGGCATATACATGCGCCAGGCAAGCATGAACTGGACAAAACTAATATCTGTCAATACATTTTTGGGTTCAATCCCTCCTGCTGCTTTTGTCATCCTTGGAAGAGACAAGGATACTTCCACATCTGGAAACTCCTGCTCCAAATATTTTGCATGGAGACCCGTCATAAACGCTTCTGATCTTGGATCTCCAAGGCCGAACAAGGTTCCGATATTCACCGCTCTAAATCCTGCTTTTGCCCCTCTTTCCGGGGTTAATAGACGATATTGATAGTCTGCCTTTTTACCTTTTGGATGAACCTCTTTATAAATCTTTTGATCATATACTTCCTGATATATAGTTAAAGAATCTGCACCTGCTTTTTTTAAATTTCGATAGTCGCCCTCTTCCATTGGAAACATTTCAAGTGCAATAGACGAAAAATACTTTTTTAAAATTTGAATCATATCTTCAAGATAGGACATGGGTGTTTTAGCCGGTGCTTCTCCAGTTAATACAAGAATATGCCGGATGCCCATATCTGCAATCACCTTTGCTTCCTGCTCGATCTCCTCGAGTGAAAGTTTGCTCCTTTTAAAATCGGTTGTGCAGTTAAATCCACAATATGTGCAGTGATTGGTACAATAATCAGAGATATACATAGGCGCATACAATCCAATAGTTTTACCAAAATACTGACGGGTTATTTTCCGTGCTTTTTGGGCCATTTCTTCTAAAAAATCCTGGGCCTGATCAGATAAAAGGTTAAGAAGATCATAAGACTGTAAATGATCACGATTTAAAGAATTTTGAATATCAGCCCTTGTTACAGATTTGAAATATCCGTTAAAATCAAATGATTCAAACTGAGTTACAGATTTCATAAAAGTCATGGTTCTATTCCCGTAAAAACCCGGTTAAAGGTGAGGAGGCCTGCGCAAACTCTTTCTTATCTGCCATTTTAGCAAGATATGCCATTCTGCCGGCTTTCACAGCCAGAGAGAATGCTTTTCCTGCCATAGCCGGATCAACACTGGTGGCAATAGCTGTATTTACAAGGACCGCGTCTGCTCCCCTTTCCATAGCTTCTGCAGCCTGGGAAGGTC
>JAAEKY010000563.1 GCA_024227235.1 Desulfobacteraceae bacterium
GGTGATTCTTCGCGATGTAACCCAAAAACAAAAACTGGAACATGCATTGCGTGAAAGCGAAGAAAGATACCATTCGGTAATGGAAGCAGCTCCTGATCCCATGGTAATCTATGATATGGAAGGGAAAGTAACATATCTTAACCTGGCATTTACCAGTGTTTTTGGATGGACTCTTGAAGAAGTGTCAGGCAAAAAACTCGATTTTGTACCCCAGGGGAATATGCCTGAAACCATAGAAGTTATAAATCGTGTTTCAAGGGGAGAGAAGAATGTTCCATTCGAGACCAGGCGGTATACAAAAGACAGGAAGATAATTGATGTTCAAGGCAGTTCGTCAACTTTTAAAGACTACAACGGCAATCCAGTTGGAGCTGTGGTGCTTTTCCGTGATGTAACCCAAAAACGCAAAATGGAACAAGAGCTTAAACAATACAGTAAAAACTTGGAAAACATGGTGACTGAGAGAACCAGGGAACTTGTGTTTGCGAATCGTGCCAAAAGCCAGTTTCTTGCCAATATGAGCCATGAGATCCGAACCCCCATGAATGGCATCATTGGCATGAACAGTCTTTTACATGATACTGACCTGACAAATAAACAGCTTGAATATTCAAACGGGGTGAAATCCAGTGCAGAATACTTAATGACCCTTATCAACGATATCCTCGATTTCTCAAAAGTGGAGGCTGGCAAGCTTGAGCTTAAAGAAATTGATTTTAATATCCACACCATGCTGGACGATTTTATTTCATCCATGTCTTTCAAGGCTGAGCAAAAGTCACTGGAACTGATTTACACTATTGATCCCACAATCCCCCCCTTTGTTAAAGGAGATCCTGGAAGGCTGCGCCAGGTTTTAAATAATCTTATTGAAAATGCATTAAAATTTACCCATAAGGGGAAAATCATTGTCCGAGGGAAACTGAAAAAAGACGAAGACAAAGAAATGATTCTGGAATTTTCAGTGGAAGATACAGGTATTGGTATCACTGCAGACAAACAAAAAACATTATTTGATAACTTCACCCAGGCTGATCCTTCTGACACACGAAAATATGGAGGATCGGGTCTTGGTCTTGCCATATCCAAACAGCTCACAGAGCTTATGAACGGAAAAATTTGGGTTTCCAGAAAGAAAGATACAGGATCTGTTTTTACATTTACAATAGTAGTTAAAAAGTCTGATAAAAAACTTCCGCATGATGATTCAACAGATATATGCAGCAAGCATTCCGTCCTAATTGTAGATGACAATCCAATCAACCGCAAAGTCCTGCATGGACTCTGCAACAGTCTGAAGTGGGGAGCTGATGAGGCGAACAACGGTCAGCAAGCAGTAAAAATGCTTGAAGAAAAAGAATATGACCTGGTGTTCATGGATATCCAGATGCCTGTGATGGATGGCTATGAGGCTACAGAACACATCCGAAATCCTGATTCAAATGTGCTCAATCATGATATCCCTATCATCGCGGTGACAGCAAATGCAAATGATTCAAACAAAAAGAGATGCCTTGAAATCGGAATGAACGATTTTCTTGCAAAACCAGTCAGGTCACAGCATATCAAAAAAGCCTTAACCGATGTTATATAGCATAAAGTCACAGTATAAACTTGGTTTTCTTTGTCCGTTAAAATTGAGTGAAACGAATCATTATTAATCAATCTTTGGGAACTCCATCAAAATACAACAGGGATGATGATATTTTTTTTATTAAAAATTATCCGCATCTTATGCTGTTTCCCTATACGGATGCAGTCATTCACCACGGTGGTGCCGGTACTACTGCCACTGCCACAATATCAGGAGTTCCACAAATAATTATACCGCATATCCTGGATCAATATTGCCATGGACAGCAGATATATTTATCTAAACTGGGTCCAAAGCCTATCTGGCGGTCAAAATTAACTACAGAAAAATTGGTTCCTGCCTTAAAAGAAGCCCTCTTTAATCCAAAGATTAAACAAGCAGCTAATAAAGTGAAAGAATCTATTGACCCAGATACATCATTACAATTGACAGTTAAAACTCTTGAGCAGTCTATTTTTGTTAAAGTCCGAACTTAATCATGGAACCCGAATTTATCTAAACATATCGGTGGTAATTTTTTTGCTTTTCGTAAAATTCTTCTAACCCAGTTTTTTTAATTTTCTCATTGAGCTTCACCCGCCTGCCATACAATGGTTCGTCAAAGTTGGTTTGATTACAAGGGAACTCATTACACTGGTAGCAATACTCTATTTGCTTTTCCTGGTGACAGCCGCGAACACCACAATCTTTAAATAACTTGCACTGCTCATTACGACATCCTTTGCAATTTTCAGAAGCAAAATAATCCAGCATTTCCCGGAAATCAGGGTATTTTTTAAAAATCAGGATATCAAGCATGGTTTCAAATCGTTTGGCATAGATCCCAAAATTCCCAAGCTTTTCTTTTAGTTTTAAGCTGTATTTTCGGATGTCGCCAGCATCTGCACAGGGGTATTTTTATTGGCAGAAACAGGCCACGTTGGTTACTCCCTTGGGGTATCTTCAGCAATTAAGGGTAGAAACAGCTAAACGTCTTTTGGAGGAAGGCATTAAGACCTAAAGAATATCAACAAAAATTTACCGGGTATTCTGCTTTATAGTGTAATCATTAGTATCAAACCCATACTTTTCCAAACATCAGGCCAACGGCGGTGGTGGCGGCGGCAGTTCTCCTTTTTCATACGCTTCTCTTGCTGCTTTGACCGGTATGCCTGATTCGCACGGCACACCCACTTGACATAACCCACACCCATACCCTTCAAAATCATAGGTTTTTTTTACATATTTTCTGGATTTGACCAGATGTGCTCTGCACTTTTCTTTATCGTGCCCCTGTGTCGTAATTGCTCGGGCCGGACAACGGTCAATGCATTTCCCACAGGTTCCATCTGCGTAAAAAAGGCAATAGGCCTGGTGATCCGCATAGAGTCGGGGGCTGGGTTCTAATGATACTTTAGCGACAACAGAACCCACCCGCATGGCCTTGCCTTTGGCAGTGATCAGTCCATCACATAAACCAAATGTACCCAATCCTGCTGCGTGAGCTGCATGGCGCTCAGACCAGGAAGATGCATAAGAGAACCGTTTGGATTTTACAATTGTCCAGTTCGGGGTGGCCATTGGTGCAACTGCTGAATGACCTTCTTGTTCCAGGCTTTCAACCACATTTCGACGCAACGCCATATTAAATTCTTCGCCAAACACTCTTATTCGAGCCCATTCTTCAGAAGGATAGGTTTTTTCTTTACGATTTGTTTTTCGGACCAATTTCCGCTGTGGTAAAATCCATGAAATTACAGTCAATTGATCTGCGCTCACATTCTCATCCGGGCAATGCTGATTAAACACTTCCCAGGGCGTCCAATGAAAGGCTCCGATATATTCTTTATACTGTTGCCAAATCTGATCTGTCCCTGATGCAAATCCAACTTGGGCCTGGTCCCATGCTGGCTCATCTGTACCATTTTGCAGGCTATTCAATGGTGATTGAGAAATAAAATTCTGGATAATGTTTTCGATCCAATCTTGTGTAATATTAATGTTTTCTTTCACAGAATTCCCCTTTTTACTTGTTCACTGTACTACTTAATTTTTTTTGATAGGCCTCTAAAGTAACTAATTGCATTTATAGGTATTTTTTTAATATTCAATTGCGGCAATATGGCTTTCTTTAATTCATCTATGGTTGATACTCCCTTGCTTGCTCGAATAGATTTAAAAAACATCTCACCCCATGTATTCATGTAAATTAACGTATAATCAGAAATTCTGCGCTGCTGGCTGGGCACATAGAAATTAACAGATACAAACAACCCTGCTATTTCATCCTTTTTCAGTAATCGATCAAAACTTACCGGTTTTTTAATCATGGGTCCAAAATAATCATATAGTGTTTTAAAAAGCTTACGAATGTCATCAATCGTTACCTTGGTCGGATTTGGAACCAAATTGATTGATAAAGAATCATTATAGATTTTATTTATAATCAGCCATGTACCAATTTCTTCAATAGTCCTTGCCTTGATAAGCATTTCCGACCGATCAGCCCCTATTTTTACCTTATTGATCAACTCCCAAGTCCCTGCCTGTCCAGGTTTCCCACTATAATTCAGATGTAGACTGCCAAAAAGGGTATCACTGTTGGCAACAAGCAATACTTTTGAAATTTTTCCAGGTTGGCGAGACAATTCCGAATAGACTTTTCTCCCCAGAACAGTTCGGTCTTCTGGTGAAATCCCAGCTGCTCCATCATGCAATTTTTCAAATGCTTTATTTAAAATTCTATATTTTTTTACCATATACGCTTCTAAAGTACTTGAAAGCCCGAATATATTTTTATATGACCATGACTGATAAACGCCAATTTTTAATAATTTATCCTTGGACCATCCCCACTTTTTCAAACAATCTTCCAAAATTATTTTTCGCAATCCAAAAACAGTGTTATCCACCTCAGCAGTTTTTGAAATACCCAGTTTAAGGAAAAAACAAGTCAACAGCAGGGAAACTGAATCCTTATCCCCTGATATGTCATAATATTTAAGAAGATTCTTTAATAAAATATAATACGCATCATTTTGAGAAAGCTTGAGGTTGATACCCGAATTCATCCACTCATCCTTATAGACATTGCATAGTAAGGGTGCTTTCCCATGTTCATGGAGATATTTTTCAATCAGAGCCATTTTTATCACTGATTTAAACGGACTTTTCAGACTTTTGAACATCTGCCAGATAGATGCGCCAAAGAACTCTTGGGTCGAAATGGAATGGATATCCCCTAAATCAATATATCGGACAAGATTCGGCAGGACTGATATCATACGTATAATATCGTTATAGTAATTCATACTGATAGGCGTCGGCAAGACAGCCCACAAAGGAAGCTTCCCGACCACGTGAATCATTGTTCGATAGAATTCTTCTTTTAGCAGCATGGCTTGAGCTGAGCCTGAGCTCTCAAATGTTGAATCCCCAAAATTATTGTTCCTTGTCTTAACAATATCCACCACAAAAAAAGTTATTTGAATATGAAATTGATCCCATGCATATTCTTCAATGATATGAAGTTTATTTTGAAGTAAATTAAGATCTTTCTTCTCAAAATGGTCTTCATAAATACATACCCAATAGTCTATATCTGAATCGCTCGCCTGGGCGACAGAACCAATACTTCCGATAGTAAAAAGCGCCTCAATAACAGGCGTTTGTTGAGCGTCAACTTTTATTTGCTTTCCTTTGGCATATCGTGAAATGGTTCTTATTATTTCGGGACTGGGGTGATAATCAAAAATACCATGCGGTGTCTCGGGAGAAAACTTATTTTTGATTCCCGGTAAATTAATATTCTCATGAAGAAGATAGGGTATAATTTGAAAAAGGTCTGCTTGTCGCGGTTTAAATATATCATATGCCGCAACCAGGCTGTATTTATTCTGTCGGCAAAACTTTTTTTCACCATACTGGATAAATTCACTGAAGATCAGCATATTAATCCGTGAAACCATTGTTTTATCAAGCGTTGGCATATCTGATTTTTTCAATTGAAATTTTCTGTCATTTAAATCAATATCATCACTTAAAAAAGCAGATCGTGCGTGTGCTGGAAATCGTGAGAACCGTGCCTGAAGCCCTGAAAAATCTGTTTGTTCCAGGTTTGAGTTCACAAATGATACCGCACGGATCTTTGAATATGCAAATGATGCGCTGGATAGATCTGCTTTGAGGAATGACGTTTTTGATACAGTAGCACAGACGAATGAGGTTCCGTGCATTGCGGTATGGTCAAAATTACAATTAAAAATGCAAGCATTTTGGAAACTGCAGTTCTTAAATACAGCACCTTTGGCATTTACATTTATTAAAACAGCCTCATCAAAAAGGACTGAATCAAACTCGGAATCTCGCAAATCGACATTGTAAAGAATAGATTTTTTAAAAAATGTATTAAAAAATAAGGCCTTGGAAAAATCAGAATTTTTTATAACACAGGTGCTAAAATGAATGGCTGCCTGCAAATAAGTCGTGGAAGATAAATCCAAATCTATTATTGCTTCACCATTAAAATCAATAATTAGACCCCTATCATTTTTTTTCAGAGCATCTATATTTTTTTTCAGGGTTGAAGATGAAAATAAAGTCTTAATAATCCCTTCTGGTTCAGCAGGCTTTATTTTCCTTACTTTACGGATAATAGGATTATATTCTTTTTCAATAAACTGGCTTTCCTTGGCCAAAAGCAGCTTTGTTTTTTTAACAAATAATGTGACTTGTTTTTGAATATCCTTATCTGAGTCTTTGATGTTATGCTGGAGTATTTTCACCACTCTTTCCGGTCTTTTCTTGATCATCCCAAAAACAGCTGCATGATTTATTCCTATATTTACTCCAGTGTAGGCATCCTTGTTAAGCGCCATATCCTGGATAAAGAAAAAAGAAATTTTAGATAAATTGGAAATTTCATTGATTATAGGTTCCATCAGGTCCGGATTTTTCTCTTTTATGATTTCAATGGCCTTAATTAGAGGCAGTTTACCTGAAACAATCAATGCTTTAGCGGCATGGAATCCTTCTGCATTCTCACATGTTTCCATCTGCTTCACTATTGGATCAAATGCTTCCGGATAGGTTCCTAAAGAAGAATTTTCAATAATTTTATAGATAATTTTTCTTACCTGAGCATCCTTTTCATTTGTGAGGATATCCAGCAAAAGATCAGAGGAAATTTTGGGCACTATCATGGCCAGTGCCTTCAGCCCTTTTGCTCTGACCCCCGGGGATTTCGAGCAGACAGGTCCTGATATAACTTGATCAGGCCGCCTTACTATAGAAGGAAGATTATATAAAAAAGGGTCTACATCCTGTCCTAGATCAAAATGTCTGGCAAAAAAGTTTATCACAGCATTCTTATCTTTTATCGATTTAATAATCGGCGTAAATAAATCACCAAATTTCAACCTTAGTTCTGGACCCGCCTTAATGTATTCCCTGATAAATTCCAATCGCTGTAAATCCGATACAGTCCGCATAATTTTTTCAGCGCTATTCAAACTGACCCGTTGCATACACAGAGCCTTAAAAGCAAAACTTGCACCTTTTCCATCAATCTCAAGCAGAAATTTGAAAAAAGTGTGCTGTTCTTCACTCGAAGTGCCCGATTTAATACGAGAAAACATTTTGCTGCAGACTTGCGCAGAATCTTTCATCCCCTCAAGCCATTGCGCCTGATCAGACCGATCTGATAATTTTACCCTGATCTTTTTTTGAATCATCTCAAATGTCTTACGGGCCTGGGTTCTGACAGAAAAATGGGGAGAATCAATACCTTTGAGAACCGGCGGGATGGCTATATCTGCAGTCAGCTTACCTGCTGAAGCAATGAGTTCTGCTTTTTCACCCTTGGAAATCTTATCCCAATGGGCTTCGAAATTATGAATATCAATATCTTCTTTAGTGTTATTCATTATTAGTAAGCAGTCCCATTTTTTTGTAAAACTTAAGCGTATCAAAAAACTTAAAATTTAGCCAGGGAGGCTTGTATGTATAAATCAGTTCTCTATTCGAAAAGGCTTGACCCAGGCTAAAATTTAAAAATTCGATTTGGATTTTCAATACATACCTGCCGGGCCAATTTCAGTGGCAACAGGTTTATAAACTGAATCATGGTTTCTGTTTTTTGAGGACCGATTCGTCGGCCACCGGCTATGGTATAAAATTGATCCGTACCGATAAGAAATCTATCTGGAAAATCTCTTATTAGTTGCAACCATTCTGGTTTAATCTGCTTTCTATTTGAGGACAAAGGCTGGATAAAAGCCTTGCCTTCAGGAGCAAGTTTAAAGCTCATGTACAAATTGTGATGTTGTTCAAAAAGCTGACGACACAGGTCAACGGTTCTTAAACCTGTGTTGCACCAACCAGCATGCGCCCAAATGATTTTCGCATTTTGATTATGGGAGACAAATCTTTTAAAGGCGGATAAATTTTCCGATAATTTTGCTGGATTGCGCTTTGAACGATCCAAAAATCTTGATGATGGAAACTTAATTTCTTTAGAAATAGCCTCCATATGAATATCAATGGGAACATCATGATCCGCCGCTATATCGGCTAACACCAAAAAAAGCGGATGATCCGGGGAAATGGATTCGTAAGGATGACTGCGGCTAAAAGAAAAATGTTCAGCAGCAAGTTCACCAAAGCCAATGGCTCCATCTTCAAGAATTTTGAGTGCCTTTGCCTTAAACTTCTTTATTAGAGCGGAGTTGACAGATTCAGGATTTTTTGCCTGATGGATCATTACATTCAGGGAACCACCACCGCCAAGGCATGCAAATCGACCTGGGTATTGACGAATAACGGGTAACAGTTTGGCCATATCTACTACACCTGGGTGACCAGGAGACCCTGGCGGGGGCATGATCACCATTTTGGAAATTCCTAATGCATCCATTTTCTCAATGGCGGATATTGCGGCATTCATTAAGTCCCCCTGGCGCCGCCCCCCATGGAGATGATTGTGAATATCAATAACAGGAAGTTGCGCGATAGGAGCCTGGGCAGAATCCTGAAAATCGGATGCATGTGTTAAAGACCGTCTAAGATCAGTCGACTGACAATCCAAAGGGATAAGAATAAAACAAAGGACAAATACAATGGAGATCTTCAGATAGTTCATATCAATATCCTTTAATTAAAAAGCTGAATAAATTTTAATTATAACTCGGTTGAAAAGATGATGATCTAATATAGCTAAATCTTTAATCTTTGTAAAATTAAATTCTGATATTTTTGTTTACAGGCTGTTCTGATTCAAACAAAATAAAAAAAATCGAGTCGCATCCGTTTATAGCATTTGCCTTGTTAAATCATATCTTCTATTTATTTAGAGCCAAGGACAGAGTTGAGCCAGACTGGGTGAGCCCTTTTAAGGAAATCTTAAGCCAAGTATGGAAAACAATTTCAAATCATGATATACAAAGTATACTTTTCGCTTTGAAGACCTTATTTAGCCCCAATTTTGAATATAGATTATAAAATGATGATTACCTGTAAATGAATAAAATAACTGCTTTTTGGAACAAAATGACCACGCCTGCCACGGCGTCCGTTCAAGATGGAATTACCTACTGGCAGGAAAAGGTATTGTTGAACCTGCTATTCGCATCTGTTGTTCTTGGATCTGTCACTGTGATTCCAAGCGTTGCCCTCGCTATTAAGGAAAAACTATGGATCATCGCTGTATTGGACATTTTAATATATTCCTCTGTTGTATTTATATACTTTAAAAAAAACCTTTCTTATAAATTTCGCGCCACCTTTATCCCCATTATCAGTTACATTTTAGGCATGGTTCTGATTACCACGCTTGGTCCCTTTGGTGCAGGTCCGGTATGGTTGTTTTTCTTCCCTGTCATTACAGGAGTTCTGCTGGGATATAAAAAAGCAGCAATTGCCCTGATTATCAATATGCTGACCATTATCGGTCTTGGTTTTTTAATTCATCACAATTTGACAGACCTCTTATTGTCTTTAAATTTTAAGGTCTGGTACCTGGCATCACAAAACCCCTTACAAAAATGGATTGTGATCAGTCTGAATGTTATGCTTTTAAATATTATCAGCACGCTTTCAGTAACCACCATTTTGAATGGGCTTCAGCGATCATTGATTGATCTTTCCCGATCAGATAGAAAGCACCGCCAGATATTTGAAAATATCTTAGATGTTTATTTTGAAACCAGCCTTGATGGCATTGTCCTTGAAATCAGTCCTTCTGTTGAAATCATCTCGAATTACACCCAGGACGAACTCAAAGGGCAAAGCTTATCTAATATCTATACAGACTATGGCCAAAGAGATGCGACCATCAGAATGTTGCTGGAAACCGGGTGTTTAAAAGACCATGAAATTCAACTTAAAAACAAAGATGGCAAAACCCATTACTGTTCAGCAAATGCTAAACTGATAAAGGATCAAAACGGTAACCCGGACAGGATCATCGGCATTTTAAGGGATATCTCAGAACAAAAGGCCATGGAAAAGAACAAAAAAGAATTAGAAGACCGGCTCAACCGCTCAAAGAAAATGGAATCATTAGGATTGCTTGCAGGGGGTGTGGCACATGATCTGAATAATATATTATCCGGGATTGTCACTTATCCGGAACTGCTTGCGATGGATATGAAAGAAAACAATCCTTTAAAAAAACCTTTAAAAATAATTCAATCTTCCGGTTATAGAGCATCTGAAATCGTTCAAGATCTTTTAACCCTGTCCAGAAGAGGTGTCGTAACTAAAGAATTGTTAAATCTTCATGACCTTATTTCAAATTATCTGGTCACACCAGAACACAATAAAATTTTGTCTTTCCATCCTCATGTTCATGTGGAAAAACATTTATTGGCAGATATTCCATTATTAAAGGGATCATCAATCCATCTACAAAAAACGATAATGAACCTGGTATCCAATGCGGCAGAAGCTCAACCAGATGGGGGTACCATCAGTATTACCACCCAAAATAAATATTTAAACACGCTATTGGAAGGATATGACCAGGTAGACATCGGGCAGTATCTTGTTTTAAGTATCCAAGATAAAGGCATAGGAATTAACCCTGACGATTTAAAAAGAATCTTTGAACCTTTTTTTACAAAAAAAGTCATGGGCAGAAGTGGTACAGGGCTGGGGATGGCTGTGGTCTGGGGAACAGTTCAGGACCATGACGGGTATATAGATATTAAATCAAATGCAGACCTGGGTACCCGGTTCGACTTATATTTTCCCATCAGTGTTGAAAACATTGATGAAAAGTCACCCCCCTCTTCTAGTCAGGAGTATAAAGGCAATGGTGAAAAAATTCTAATTATTGATGATATCATTGAGCAACA
Source organism: Desulfobacteraceae bacterium (assembly GCA_024227235.1). Lineage (GTDB taxonomy): Bacteria > Desulfobacterota > Desulfobacteria > Desulfobacterales > Desulfobacteraceae > Desulfobacula. The sequence continues at coordinate 10,927 of JAAEKY010000563.1, forward strand.
AAAGATTGGCATACTCATCCTTGAAAAGCTGGGCTACCAACCCTTCAGTGTAGGAAGTGGTGAAGAAGCCATCACCTTTTTAAAAGAGAATAAGGTTGATCTGATTATCTTGGATATGATTATGGAACCCGGGGTAACCGGATATGAAACTTATAAGGAAATTCTCAAATTCAGGCCCAATCAAAAAGCCATTATTGCGAGTGGGTATTCAGAAAGTATTGAGGTAAAGCAGACCATTGAACTTGGTGCAGGAAGTTATATTAAAAAACCCTACAAAGTTGAAAAATTAGGATTGGCTGTTAAGGCAGAATTGTCAAAGAAAACCGCCTGATATTAGAACAGGGATCTAATCATATATGAACGCTTACCCCGCATTGAAATATTGAACGCACCCTCATCAACATTGAACTTCACCGATAGCATCCGGGGGTTGTCCGATTGTTGGAAAAAAGTTACGGTATTATTTTCTATCTCATCTGAACTGCAGACATCGATTTTTAAATTGGTAGTACAAGAGTGGCTTTAGCACCACTATCTTTCCGGTTCTCAAGCCGAATATACCCTTGGTGGAGAATCGCCACAGCCTTTACAAAATTCAGACCCAGGCCAGTGCTTTTTTTTCCTGTGTCTGGCCGTTCAAGAGAAAAAAACTTATCAAATACTCTATTTTTAGCATACCCGGGGATTCCGGTACCCTGGTCCCTGACAATGAATCTCAAATGCTTTTGACCAACTTGGCATTTCAATTTTATCATCCCCTTATCCGGGCTGAAATCAATGGCGTTCTGGATCAGGTTGGAAACAACCTGATAAATAAGAAAGGAATCTCCACTTATTTTCACCTGTTCCGGAATTTCCGCTTGTGCCTGAATACTTTTTTTTGCAAGCAGGGGCTCTTTGCTTTCAAGGGCAGTCCGGATCAGAACGTCAAAAGAGACCGGCTCCATTTTTTTTAAATCCTTCTGGTTTTCCAGTGCTGCTAACTCCAGCATCCGATTGATCACACTCTGTATCCGATGGGTTTCACTGCGGATGTTCTCCATAAATTTTGCCCGTTTATCCTTTGGCATATCTTCTTGAAGAAGTTCCGCAGCACCTTTTATGGCAGATAATGGACTTTTGATCTCATGGGTCAGGCTCTGAACATAGTGCTCAACGTATTTTTTACCCTCAAGCGCCTCCTGCATCTTTTCAAATGCTGCACCCATATCCCCGATTTCAGTCTGATCCAGCTTGGGAAAGGCTACCCTTTTACCCTCATTGATATCTCTGGCATACTGAGTCAGATTCTTGATGGGCCGTGTCAGCCATACTGAGGCCATCAAGCCCAAAAGAATAGCGATACCAGAGGCAACTGCCACATTACGGGAAATTTTCGGTTTGGCTTGTTCCAGGAAATTATTGATATTGGTAGTGGGTTTTGCCACGGTGAGCACCCCCTGGATTGTTTGATCGTACATGATAGGCGCTGCGACATACAATACAGAAGATGTGGGGTCGTCCGGATCTTTTTGTGTGGTTCTGGCACCGTATTCACCTTTAAGTGTCATCGAGACATCCAGCCATCGGCTGTAATCCTTACCAATACTCCCCCGGTCTTCAGAATCAAAAATAATAACCCCTGATTTATCTGTGATATACACCCTGAGATCCACGTTTTTCTTTTCAAGTTTGTAGATTGCTGCATTAAGTGTTCGACCATATGCCCCTTCAAACACTTGATACCATACTTGTGCATCAAAACTGCCAACTGCCAGCTGTTTGCCTGCCATGACAGACAAAATATTGGCATAGTCAACCAGGGGATCTTCCACCCCTTCAAGATAGCGGGTGCGAAGGTTGTCCAGAACTGATGTCATAGGATAATAGAAGCAAACACCCACAATGATAAAATAGCACAATAATATTCTTATTCCGAATTTCATAAATCCTCTTTTAATGCATACCCCAGTCCCCGATGCGTGACAATGGGATCGAGATCGGGTTTAATCTGTTTAAGTTTGGCCCGAATATTTTTTATATGCGCATCCACTGTCCGGTCCATGCTCATGCCTGGTTCGTCCCATACCTTATCCATAAGGTGGTCCCTGGCAAAAACCTGACCCGGATGACTTATAAATAATTGCATGAGATCATACTCATACTTTGACAGATCCGGTACACTGCCAAAATAGGAGATCCTTCGTTTGGCTTTGTCAATTTGAAAGGCCCCATCCTGTATTGGAATGGGATCACAGCTTGTTTCGCCCGCAGAAAGGATGTTAGGAAGGGCTCTGCGCAGCACTGCCCTTACCCTGGCAGACAGCTCTCGAGGGCTGAAGGGTTTGATTATATAATCATCTCCACCGATCTCCAGTCCCACTACCCGGTCGATCTCATCAGACCTGGCAGTTAAAAATATAATGGGAAGCGTATGGGATTTTCTGATTTTTTTGCACAGTTCAAAGCCATTGATATCTGGCAGGCCAACATCCAGTATGACCAGATGAAAACTCCCTTTGGACAGGGTTTGCATCACCTGTTCTCCAGATGAAAGGATACAGGTCTCAAATCCTTCTGTTTCTAAAGCATACTGAATAGTGTCGGCAATGGCGGATTCGTCCTCAACGATCAAAATATTTGGTTTCATATTCTTATTCCAATCCCTATTCCGATTCTGGCACATAGATATTATTGTTTAGGATCGGAAATTATATAAATTGAACGGAAATTTCATTTCCGATCCTTTGCCCCTGATCGTATCAGATAAATAATAAATAAAACAGACGAACAGATTAAAATTGTCATCAGACAATGTTCCAGAAACTGGTTGAGGTTGTGAATATAGGCCTGATTCAATACCGGTACTATTATGGTAATCAAACAATACCAGAATAAAGGAGCCAGGGAATGCCTGAACGAACTATTTTTGACGGTCTTATATTTTTCAAAGGCCAAAAATCCTTGATCGGTTTCTTTTTTTTGGACATAAAACGATGTAACCCCAGGCGAATCTGCAATTTTGGTTAGAAGGGTGTAAAGCAGAAACAAAAAAATGAAATAGACAGCAACGCCTTCCATACGGTGAACCCGCTGAGCAGTCATCCATCCAAACTGGATCTGTTTCTCGTAAAGCCAGATAGCTAATAAAATTCTTGCAGCGTTCACACCAATGGTCACACCATATACCGAAACGATCATACTGCCGAACCAGATCATCTTAATCCGGAGATCCCTGAACCTGTGAATAAAAGAAAAGATCGACATACAAAAAGCAATGATCAGAAAATTAACCCCGGCACAGGAGGGTGCAATGATCACCCGTTTATCACGGTTGATAAAACCGGTTCCCAGCTCTGCCTCAAATACAAGGCCGGAAAGCAATTGAACCACCTGTGAAGTCGGATGCAGAATCCAGTTTAAATCATCGCTTTGAGCGCGGCTGTAACCGTATTTCAGTCCAGCCGCGATTACAAATACAAGAAGGTAAAACCAGATATTCTCCTTTACAAGCCGAAACAGGGTCTGGGATGACATTATTCTCCCCTTTTTTTTCTAATGATTCTGATACAGGCGCCCACCCCCAGGAGTATCAGCATGAGGTATAACTCTGGTTCAGGTACAGCTGACAAATTGCCTCCCACTGCCAGATTGGACACATGAAACGGTAGCGGCAGAGGTTGTTTGACATCTTTTGCATTTGCCTGGGGGTTCCTGGCCACATCATGTACAGCGATAAAAGAGGTATGGCGGGTCAACAGGTTATAGGTCAGGCCAAGATTGGTGATTTCCAGCTTATTTTCTTTTGATTCTTTTGAAAAATTGTGATCTGACAGCCTATCGATCCGCTTCCTGGCCCACAGATAGGACAGGGTTTTATTAGAAGATAACGGAAGAACACTGGCAACATCTACCTCTTTTTCAAACCGCCCCATACCGCTTATTCCGGACATCCGGATTTTCCCTTTTGCCTCGCCCCGGTACTTACCAAAGACCACTAAAGGGCGCTGGCCCAATAAATCAGCAAAAATAGCCGGTTCCACACTATAGGCATCAAAATCTTCAGTTGTCATTTTAATACTGGTGAGGACCGGTGTTGAAACATATTGTCGAAGCTTTTGGGCAGCAGCCTTTGCTTCTCCGGGTTTGGTCACGATAAAGGGGGCTCCCTGGCCGGCTTTTGCCATGCCTTCAATCAGAAACCGGTTGACACTGGAACCGATTCCAAATGTAAACACATTGGCTTTATTAATTTGGCCATGGATCAGCTGAAAAACATCTTTTTCAGCTGAAATAAATCCGTCCGTCACAATGATCATGCTGCGAGAAATTGATTCATCATAGGGAAGAGAAAGTCCAGTTTTTACAGCATTATAAAGCTTGGTTCCCCCACCGCCCTTTTGTCTGTCGATCAATGCAAGGGCCTGTTCAATATTGGTTTTGTCTGCCGGGACTGATGAAGGAGACATCAGATTGGAGCACCCGGCAAAAAGGATGACATTAAACCTATCCTCCGGTCTTAAATTGCCGAGAAGATCCGTCATCAGTTTTTTAGCTGTATTTAACGGAAAGCCGTTCATAGAACCGGACACATCCACAATAAAAATATATTCTCTTGCTGGAATCATCTCCTGGGTAACCCGTTTGGGCGGCTGTACTGTAAGCAAAAAGAAATTTTCATTCTCACCTTCATACAATTGAAGCCCTGAAGCAATGGTCTCCCCAGCCAGTCGGTAATTTAAGATAAA
>JAAEKY010000564.1 GCA_024227235.1 Desulfobacteraceae bacterium
GAAAAAGCTTAGAACAATAGGTTCGTATACCAACTTAATTTTTATAAGGAGTGTCCAATGATTTTACTTAACCCAAACCAGGAAACATTTAATCACCTTGATGAAAAATCAAGGGAAATTATGAAGAAAACAATTGAACACTTTGAATCTCGAGGAAAAAACAGGCTAAAAGAAGACCACCATGAACGAATCTGGTATCAAGACTTTCTTGACTTTTTGAAAGACAATAAGATTTTCTCTACCCTTCTCACGCCTTCAAAACACTCCAAAGGAGATCCAGACACAAGATGGGATACTTCTCGTAATTGTGATTTCAGTGAAATTCTCGGTTTTTATAACCTTGCACACTGGTATGCATGGCAAGTTACCATACTGGGCCTTGGACCGATATGGATGAGCAAAAATGAATCAATTAAAAATAAAACTGCTGATTTATTAGAACAAGGTGGAATCTTTGCTTTTGGTCTTTCTGAAAAAACCCATGGTGCTGACCTTTACTCTTCTGATATGTCAATTACACCGTTGGGA
>JAAEKY010000565.1 GCA_024227235.1 Desulfobacteraceae bacterium
AGGTCATATTACACAACAATCCAAAAGGAGGGGATTACAATGAACCTGAAGGATTATCAGTTCTTGACAATAATCTCTGTTGTTGTCTTAATTCATCTGCCAAAAGTGTACGCGCAAACAAATCAAGATACTCTCCCTACCATACAATCTAAATGTTCATCAATTGCAGAAGTCACAAAGCGAGATGCCGCATCTACCTTCATTCTTTCCTACGAGGACGTACACAAGTACTTTGGTGAAAAGCTTGATCCAATGTCGGTGGCACAGAATCCTACTGACCGTCCATGGTGGATCCTTCGCACAAAAAAAAGAATATACTGGCATGGGCGCAAACCCGCTACAAAGAATGGGGCGCTTATTGGGGGATCTTGGGGAAATGCAATAGAAGCGACAGGACATATATTCATGGCTATCCGTGGTGGAGAGCTGCAATTTGCATTGGCTCATGAACAGGATTTGGCTAGAACTCTTGGAAAAGGTAGCGAGGTCCATTTCAACAAGACAGTCTGGACTCCTATTTGTGGAAATAAGTATAGAAATGGTGGGTTTAGCATTACGGCAAATGGTCTTGAGTACACCCTTGGCACAGAGCAGTTAGATTGGGGTCGGACCAAGCTAACTATTTGATATATTTTTTAAATGCCTTAATATTGAGCTGTTTTTAAGGCTTAGAAGCATGTTTTTAGGGCCAAAATTAGGCCTTTAAGGGAATGGTTGAATTCTAAGTTATTTCTTAGAAGGCTGATTTTACCCACAAAAACGTAGATTTAAGACCAAAAAATGTCCTATTTTAAAGTGATTAGATAAATAAATCAATCTGTTAGCTTGGTCCAACCCCAACAGCCATGGGGTGTCCCACGGTTTTTCAATTTGACTATGGATTCACTTAAAAATGGGCAACTTCCATGTGGTTGGTTTGGAGAATATCCAAATGGATACTTAATGAAATACTAATTTGCAGAACAAAAAAATTAAGTGCGACGGCAAAAAGCCGCCGCGCCTTATTTCGGCGTTAGGGCAAAACTTATACAATGAAAAAAATTATTTTATTTGCCATATTACTAATCTATTTAGCTAGTAGCTCTATTTTTTCTTTGGATGAAAAATATTATGGAGTAATTACCAAATCGGATGAGATTGTAAGAGTCATATCAGAACCCGGTTTGCACATCAAAGTACCCTTCAAGCATAAAGTACATCTCATTCATAAATCCATGGCGATTACTGAAGCCGATTTTGAAGTAACTTCAACTGAAAAAAACATTTTGCATGTAAAGGCAAGGATTTTTTGGGAAGTTTCAGATCCTGCCATATACTACATTAAAAACCCATCTTTCGATTCATCAAGAGACCTATTAAGGAAGTTTGTAGTCGAAGATACAAAGAGGATCTTTGCGAAAACTGCGGCTACAGATCTATTTGTTGGCTCAAATGATCCGAAAAAAGAGTGTTGTGAGATCAATCCCACTATATTTTTTAAGGCTAAAGAACGGATAAACAAATTGTCGGGATCTTTTGGGATTAAAATAAGGCGGATTGATGCCAATGCTAAAGTAGAAAGGCCCTAACCTGCCATTTCACATTTGACCGGGAACACTCGTGGCTTTTTTTTCATAGCCGCTTTTGAGCCGAACGTTCCTTTAGCGTCGGCCTTCTTGGTTCCCGGCAGGTGAATTTTTTCGTTATGCCCCTAAAGGAAAGGATATTCAAATGGAACAAATTCTTAAAAGTCTCACGATAGATTTTTTTGGAAAAGGAAAACATAAAATATCACCAGAGAAATTCTTCGAGATAGAGAATGGTATTTTGTTGGATGTTCGATCAAAAGAAGAAGCAGGTTCCATTTCTATAAAAATGGAATATCACTTTAATGTTGAATCTATAAATATACCGATCGACGAAATTCCTGATAGAATTGATGAAATCCCAAAAGAGAAATCTGTCGCTGTATTTTGTCCTGCAAATGTCAGATCAGCAATTGTCTATGCTTATTTGCTGTCAAAAGGATTTCCGGATGTCCGCATTGTTGAAGGCGGATATTCTGCTTTAACAGAAGCACTGAAGCCGGGCAAGGTGCTTAAAGTGAGTCAAAAAGAAAAATAAGGGATAATTCTTAGATGACCAATTTGCTTATAGTAAGCTTCCTTATTTTTATTGTGGCTGTTGCCATGACTATGGTTGGCAAAGGAGGCGGTAATTTCTATGTTGTAATTTTGGCAATAGCCAACATCCCAATGCACGAGGCAGCAACAACTGGTCAGTTTATTCTTTTTACAGCCTCTGTTGCGGCAATGATAATTTTTCAAAAGAATAAGTCTGTATCGTGGACATTGGCAATTTTAGTTGGAACGTTTACAGCTTTATCGGCACTTGGAGGAGGGTATTTTTCTCATTTGTTTAGTGGTTTTTCTTTAAAACTTGTATTCGCTGTTATGTTGCTGATAGCCGGAATAGTAATGCTTATTCCTGTTTCAGAAAATAAAGATATTACAAAAAATAAACACTTCGGAACCATGAATGTTAAATTCAGCGGTGAAATATATGGTGTTAACTTATGGCTTGCACTGCCGGTTACTGTTTTAACGGGTTTCGGTTCTGGGATGGTTGGAGTTTCAGGAGGATCTTTTCTGGTCCCGTTAATGGTTTTGGCTTGTGGCGTACCGATGCATACGGCGGTTGGAACGGCTTCCACATTAATAGCGGCGACTGCATTGATGGGTTTTACAGGACATGCCGTTCAGGGAGATTTTAATCCTTCATGGGCTGTTCCGTTGGCGTCTATTACGATAATCGGAGGAATTCTTGGTGGAAAATTTGCATTAAAAACAAAACCTAAACATCTCAAAAAACTATTTGCTTTTACGAATTGGCTTGCAGCTCTGTTTATGATTATTAACGCACTTCATACAAAAGGAATCATATAAATACAGAGGGCATAACAAATCTAATTCAGCCGACGCAAAAAGCCGCGCGGCTGATTAGCGGCGTTATATGTCAAATCAAATAAAAATGATGGCAGTTTGTAGGTCGGGTTGAGGAACGAAACCCGACAACAGATCATTTCCTTTTTCGGCCATTACGGGCAAATTCAGATGTTGGACGCCGCCGCTACAATGTCGCCGGCTTTGCCAAAGAGCCCATAACCGGCCTCAACGTCAAATTTAATTTGCGTGCAATTGCCCAGTAAAGAATCGTATCCGCGGCAATGATGGGACGTTTGGTCTGAAGTTCCATATCGTTGAGGATATCCAGCGTTCTTGTCCCGGCACCGGTTACGATGATTGCCTCGGCATCCGGAGAGGCTTTCGCAACTGCAAGAATCGATCTGCCGGCGAGTTCATG
>JAAEKY010000566.1 GCA_024227235.1 Desulfobacteraceae bacterium
TGTAAAGATCCTATTTTGGAAGTTCAAAGAATTCTCAATTTTCCAGGTGCAGATGGGGCGGTTTTTTCAAAGCTATACTGTAGGACTGAAAAATTTGCTTTTTCGCAGACAATCAGTCTTGAAAACACATAAGGTGATAAGGAACAATAAAAAGAAAGCATATTAAGAGTTGATACAAATAAATCAGGAGTAACGGGTATGAAAAACAGAGGATATTATGGTGACTATGGCGGGGCGTTTCTGCCTGAAATTTTGGTTGCAACATTTGATCAGCTTGAGCAGGCGTTTGAAAAGATAAAAAAGGATCCATCATTCTGGAACGAATATGAGACGTTGATGTCAACGTATTCCTGTAGAGCAACCCCTTTAACGTTTGCAGGTAACCTTACCAAAAAATTTGGCGGGGCAAAAATATATATTAAGCGAGAGGATCTAAATCATACTGGAGCCCATAAGGCCAACAATGTGATGGGCCAAGGGCTTTTGGTCAAGCAAATGGGTAAAAAGCGGGTTATTGCAGAAACAGGTGCGGGGCAACATGGAGTAGCTACCGCTACTATGGCGGCAAAATTTGGATTTGACTGCACCATTTATATGGGAGAAGTCGATGTGCTTCGGCAGCGCCCCAATGTATTCTGGATGGAACAATTGGGTGCAACCGTAGTCCCGGTAAAAGATGGAACACGAATTTTAAAAGATGCTATTAACGAAGCATTCCGGGATTGGGTAACCCACATGGATACCACCCATTATGTTTTAGGAACAGCGTGTGGGCCTCACCCGTTTCCAGAAATGGTCTCCTATTTTCAATCCATTATTGGAAAGGAAGCAAGGCAACAGATTCTTGATATAGAAGGAAAACTCCCGAAACGAGTATATGCCTGTGTTGGTGGGGGATCTAATGCCATGGGGCTTTTCTCTGGATTTTTTGATGATCCGGTTGAACTTGTCGGTGTAGAAGCAGGAGGAAAAGGATTGAATTCAGGCATGCATGCCTCTCGCTTAAAATCAAGTGATGCCAGTTGTGGTATTGCCCAAGGGTATAAAACCTATTTCTTGCAAGATGATGATGGCCAGATGAAAGAGACGCATTCAATATCAGCCGGATTGGATTATGTCGGGGTGTCCCCGATCCTTTCTGATATGCACGACCAGGGAAAGGCAAGGTTTGAAAGTGCAACAGATACACAAGTGATAGATGCATTAAAACTGACCATGCAAAAAGAAGGTATTATCCCTGCTCTTGAGTCTGCTCATGCCTTTGCTCAGGCCTTTAAAGAAGCGCCATCCCTTTCAAAAGAAGATGCCATCATCATTAACCAGTCCGGCAGAGGAGACAAAGATATATTTACAGTGGCTGAGGCCATTAATGACCCCAAATGGAAAGAATTTATTATAGGAAAGGCTAGAGAATACAATGCTTGAATCATATATAAAAGAACGACTGAAAACAAAAAAAATCCTTTTAATGACCCATATTGTCATGGGATATCCTTCCTTTGAGGCATCCTATGACATCGTAAAGCAGATGGTAGAAGCGGGTGTGGATTTAATGGAATTGCAAATCCCATTTTCAGAACCCATGGCGGATGGACCGGTTATCTTAAAGGCCAACCAAAAAGCCATTGAAAATGGATCAAGCGTGCAAAAATGTTTTGAATTTGCTCAAAAGGTATCAAGTGAATTTACCATTCCATTCTTATTCATGAGCTATGCTAACGTCCTTTTTAAATACGGCATGGAAAGGTTTTCAGACAAGATGGATCAGATCAATCTGAAAGGGGCTATTGTTCCTGATTTGCCTCCTGAAGAGGGTGCTGATTACATCAAGGCCATGAAAAAAAACAATTTAAGCCCCATTTATATCTTTTCTCCTGAAACAAGTGATGAAAGACTTGAGTATATATCATCTTATGCTTCCGGGTTTGTCTATTGTCTGGCAAGAAAAGGAGTGACCGGTAAAGACACGGCATTTTCTGATGACTTGGCCACTTACCTTTCGCGTTGCAGAAAAGCAACCGATCTTCCCCTTGCTGTAGGATTCGGTGTAAAAGAAAAAGCAGATATTGACTATTTAAAAGGAAAGGCAGACATTGCAGTCATTGGTTCCCAGACCATACGTATCGTCGAAGAAAAAGGTGCAGGGGCCGCAGGAGAGTTTATTCGCAGTATTATTTAATTAGTGTTTAGACGAAAACTCATCCATCTGCTGTGTTGCTTCAAAATTTTTAAATTCTCATGTACAGTAGTACACTCCGGGTTCAAAATTCCTTGCGCCTTGCATATGGGCAATTTTTCGCCCAAACATGGATTTTTGTTCAAACACTAATTGATTTTTTTAAATTCTCCATACATCTGATACAGTTTTCACGATTTAAAATAATTATCAATGGGGAATCGTATTTTGCCATCAATGCCTATAATTCATTCCAGGCCTTTTTACTTTTATTGATTTTTTTAATGACATTTTCCCAGGTTTTTGTTGTAAGGAATGATTTTTTATACCCTTGAATCATTTGGGTAAACATACCAAATGGAATGGTAAAGGAAAGCTCATCCGGTTTAAAAAACTTTCTTGCAGACGGGTCCCATCCTCCAATAACAGCCCTGTTTTGACCTTTTTTAAGATAGTGCAGTGGCCATACAGCTAAACTTCCACAGGCGGCACTCCAGGGAGAGGTCACAACTTCGGGATCATTTGTAACAAATGTCGCAAGCTGATGGAGCCCATTTAACGATTCAGGCCGAGTGAAAAAAGAGACAAGGGTTGGGATTTCATCTTTTGAAAACTGGCTGATGGGCTTAAACACACAATATTCTTTTGAAGCAGGCACAGGATCAACATATTCAAAGATTTTTCTTAAGTTGTCCGGAGAATCGCAATAGTGTTCACCTTCCATCTGGTCAGGGATTCCTGTTGATACGTAATGAATAATAGTCTCAGCCTGGGGCTTGTTAAACCCAAGCCAGAATGCGCCACCCGGACACCCAAATTGTTGTGAGGAGAAAAAAGCTGCGGTTTTCTTTTTTCTTGCCAACCAGATTTTACCTATAACGCAGGAAAACTGGCCAAAAACATCTTGCCAATTGACTTGACCTTTTTTCTCTTTTTCACGAGTGGGCAGCTCAGCAGGTTCAGGGGAGTATCCACTGTCAGGTTTGGCGTTTGTGAAAAACATTCCCATGGGTTCTTCATTAATGCCTAAAATATTTAGGAAATCAGGAACAGCGGTTTTTATTTCGTGGTCCATGGTTTCTCCTCTTAAATGATTTGGATAAATGGTAAGCTCACCTAAATTAGTTAGTAGATGAAATTCAAGCCAAAAGCAATCAAGGAATTAAAGAAACCGCCGCACAGAATCAGTTTTCTCAAACAAATGAGATTTAATCATATTGATTTAAGTTAAATGTAGTAATGTGAATAGAATCTTTCATATAATGTTACTTTTTTTACTCATTTTTATAACTTTTTTTTCTCAATTCAGAATACTTTTTTAAAAGGGTAAATGTCTATATTGTCCTTAAAGCCTGTCAAAAGTGATTTTTCGTTTTAATCACAGGAAGGTACATTTATTGCATTTAATCTACTGAGATAAAACCGTTATTTTTTAATGTCTTTCAGATGTGAAGAGGTGGAAAATGTCTAAAAAACTTACTTTTTCTCTTATTGCTTGTCTGTTAATTGTTGGGATTTACTCTCAGGCATATGCTGCATTAGTTCAGTGGGAAAAGTCTTTAGGTGGAAACGGACATTATTATGAGTACGTCCGAACAGGAAATTCAAATGATAGAAAAACATGGAATGCCGCCAAAGAAGCGGCCGAAGCCCGGAGTACAGATGTTTTATGGGCGCATTTAGCGACTATAAAAAAGGTAGAGGAAAATGATTTTGTATTTGCGCTGCGGGCATCTGGTAATGACCCGAAAGGGGCATGGTTGGGAGGCTTTCAAGAATTAGATGGAAATATTACCGCATACAGCCCATCATCTTCCTGGGAATGGGTAGATGATGGTGATGGCGATGGTGAAGATGATTCATTTGGCTATACCAACTGGAAAAGTGGCGAACCAAATGATGGGGGCGGTGGTGAGAACAACCAGGAAAATTTTTTGGTGTATGATTATTACGGCAAATGGAATGATGTACCTGACGGGCCCAGATGGTATATAGTCGAGTATGAAGCATATCCCACACCGATACCTGCCTCTGCTTGGCTGTTAGGTTCAGGGATTTTGGGAATTATTGGATATCGTCGTAAATTGAAAAGCAACGTTTAGATCTTAACTAAAACAGCATCAAAAAAATAGTATCCCGATTTTTAAAAATCACATTTAAAGACAGAGTCAAAAACGGCCCTGTCTTTTTTTATTTCATTCTATAATATATTATTGTATCAGCCTTATATGACAATTTGAAACAATGGAAAAATAAGTTAAGAAAAACATTAATTAATATTCCAACTTTTGGTATAAGGAATTTTTAGATTGGATAAATACGATTAACCAATTATGGGAGTTATAATTTTATGAACCATTCATCTGTTAAAATCATCATACGGTTTCTTTTAGTTTCTGCAGTTCTGTTATTTATTTCAGGTTGCGGCAAAACGTATTATGCAGCCATGGAAAAAATAGGTAAAGAAAAGCGACATATTCTGGTCGATAATGTTGAAGATGTTCAAGAAAGTCAAACAAAAGCCCAAGAAGAATTCAAAGATGCATTAACTCGAATAAAAGAGCTTTATGCCTTTGATGGTGGAGAACTTGAGACTTTTTATGATCAGTTAAAGGACAGCTATGAAGACTGTGATTCAAGGGCCAATCAAATAGAAAAAAGAATCAATGATGTAGAACAGGTAGCCAAAGATCTGTTTATAGAATGGGAAGCCGAGATTGGCCAGATCAATGATGCTAAATTAAAAAGCAGCAGCAAAAAATCGCTTAGAGATGCAAAAATAAAGTATCAGAAACTTGAAAAAGTGATGAATAAATCAACAAAGGGGATGTATCCGGTCTTAACCAAACTTAAAGATTATGTTTTGTATCTCAAACATAACCTTAATGCAAAAGCTGTTGGTTCTTTGAGCTCAGAAGTGGTTTCCATTGAAAAAGATGTAGGCAAACTTATAAATGATATGAATGTCTCTATAAAAGAAGCAGAGAGTTTTATTAATAGTTTTTAAAATATAGATATTGGAGAGCTCAGAATGAAAGTAGACGGAAAAGATATGCGGCCGATCTGGTTTGAAACTCAGTCTAAAACAGTCCAGGTCATCGACCAGAGATTTCTTCCACATCAATTGATCATAGAAGATTTACTAACCGTTGACCGTACCATATATGCCATAAAAGAAATGTTTGTCAGAGGTGCTCCTTTGATCGGAGCAACTGGCGCTTTGGGTGTCTATATCAGTTTAGTCCAGGAAAATAATAAGGGCGCAGATAATGATTATCTGGTATCCGAATGCAAGCGACTCAAAGATGCCAGACCCACTGCCATGAATCTTTTTTGGGGTGTCGACAGGGTGATGAATATCGCATTAGAACATGAAACATATGATGCCAGGGTGAAAGCCGCTCTTGATGAAGCCCTTGTCGTAGTAGAGGAAGAAGCAGTCAATTGTCAGAAAATCGGCGAATATGGTATGCCCATTATTGAAGAAATAAGTAAAAAGAAAAATGGAGAACCGGTTAATATTTTAACCCATTGTAATGCTGGATGGCTTGCTTGTATAGAATATGGAACTGCTACAGCCCCTATCTATACAGCTTTTGACAATGATATCAATGTCCATGTCTGGGTGGATGAGACGAGACCTTTAAACCAGGGATCACGTCTGACTGCCTGGGAATTGGGTAAACATGGGGTAAACCATACCGTTATTACTGACAATGCCGGTGGACATATCATGCAGCATGGCATGGTAGATCTTGTCATTGTGGGAACA
>JAAEKY010000567.1 GCA_024227235.1 Desulfobacteraceae bacterium
CTTGTCAAAATCAAATCTGATCTAAAATACTTATTTAAACCTCCCTTGCTAAAATCTCTTAATTTAAGTTTTAAAACCCTTCCTACACTTGTACATGCTTTTCCTGTAAAAAAAAGAGACGGCAAAGTCTTAGCACGACAGACAAAGATTGAAAACTTACCCATGATCCGATGTTGGCCAGAAGAGGGTGGAGGTTTTATTCTTCTGCCCCAGGTTTTTTCAATGAATCCTGAAACAAACAACATTTTGGATTCAAACATGGGTATGTATAGAATCCAGATTTCAGGTAACGATTATGTTAAAAATAAAGAAATCGGGCTCCATTATCAAATCCACAGAGGGATCGGCAATCATCACTCAAAAGCATTACAATCAGGAAAACCTTTAAGGGTAAGTATATTTATTGGAGGACCGCCAGCCCACACATTCGCAGCAGTAATGCCCATGCCTGAAAACATGTCAGAACTAAGTTTTGCAGGCGCTCTTGCAGGAAGAAATTTCAGGTATTGTGTGAAAAATGGATATGTTGTATCAGCAGATGCTGATTTTTGCATAACAGGAAAAGTAGTTCCAGGCAAAACAAAAAAAGAAGGACCTTTTGGGGATCACCTTGGATATTATTCTCTTGAGCATGAATTTCCATATCTTGAAGTTGAATCTGTCTGGCATAGAAAAGATGCAATTTTCCCATTTACTGTTGTGGGGCAACCTCCCCAGGAAGATACAACTTTTGGAAGATTGCTCCATGAGCTAACAGAACCTGAAATTCCCAAATCAATCCCCGGAGTAACCAGAGTCCATGCAGTTGATGCTGCAGGCGTACACCCACTTCTCTTAGCAAAGGCCCATGAACGATACGTACCCTACGAGATAAGAAAACCAAGAGAGATTCTTACATATGCAAACGCAATATTGGGAACC
>JAAEKY010000568.1 GCA_024227235.1 Desulfobacteraceae bacterium
AGGCACACGGGTCATCATTTTTGCAACATCGTGATTCCACTTCTGGGGCTTGTTATAGGGACAGACTGAAATGCAGACTCCGCATTCAGTCCAACTTTCCCCCCAGAACTGGAGGCATTTTTGATGATTGTTGAACCACTTATCTGCACCCGGGTTATTACAGTCATTGTGCGGTTTGTTTTCTTTGTCTGTGGTGGTGGGGGTTTTAGATATAGCTTTTCCAGGACAGGCATCGGCACAGGCTCTACATATCTCACAAAATTGTTTGACACCAAATGTTTTAGGCTTGTCTTTTGTGAGATCAAGGTCGGTAAAGACTTTTGCTAATCTAACCCTTGGGCCATATTCTTCAGTTATAAGCAAACCCATACGAGAACATTCACCAAGACCTGCCTGCATTGCCAGGGGTACACTGAGACTTGTATCATTGCCTGCATGATGCGCATAATATCCCAGTCGTCGCAACATATAGGCCAGACGAAGGCTCGTCTCCATCATGCGGGAGTATCCCATGCTTGTAGCTGTTTCACCAATGGCAGAAGGCTGTGTTTTATAGGCCTCATAGTCCATTTCAAAAGCGACAACAATAACAGATTTTGGTTTGAATCCAAGATTCACCTTCCTGAACGGATTGACATGCTCTTTGTATGGCTGACCTTTTATAGGATCAAGCGGTAAAAAGACTTCTGTGTTGTAGAGCCATCGCTTTTCAAATGGAGCAATACCAACCAAGTCAGCACCAAAGAGTTTTGCAGATTTTTTAATAGCATAGGCCGCATTTTCTGGTGTATCAAATGCAGTTTTTTTTGGAAATTTTTCAAAAATCCCAGGGAAAGGAACGCCTTGTTTGTAAAGGGAAAGAGGCAATAACTGACCATTTGGCATCATCATAGCCGGCCCTGAATCACCACTGGATACGCGTGACATGAAAGAACCGGAATAATCTTCTACAGCAAACCCGCCACGACTCAAAGCATAATCCAAATCAGTATGTCCAGGATTTTGTGCTTCCAGATGAGGATTTTTTTCACGGGTAACAGGATTAAACCCTGTCCAGCCGAAAATGATATTGGTGAGGCCACCTTTCAGTTTGGGATTATCTTCAGGTTTGAGGGGAATCACACCAAAATCGCTCAAAAAGGATTTCATAAACGCATTATTAGCGTTGTCAAATCGTTTTAAGTCTTTATTAATTTTAACGACTTCATCAATGCTGCCATGAAAAGATGTCTGGGTTTGAGCTGTCTTTTTTATTCCCTTTTCCACGACTTTCTCGGCAGCCTTAGCCTTGGTGGTAGCACTGGTAACCGCTAATGCCGACGCACCTATCATCCCGAACTTTAAAACATCTCTCCTGCTGATGCTGTCACTGTGACCTTTTGTTGTGCTGTCATGATTCACCGGCATAATGCCTTTTTGTTTCTCTTTTAAGTGAGACATGTAACCCTCCTTTTAGTTATCAAACTTTTATGTAAAAAATTTAGATGTCATTTTACATACATACTTGCATGTAAGTAAAAAATGTAAATTTTTTTATTTCCCCCTCTAATGAACGACAATGGTGTCAATCAGATTTTTTTTTATATATTCTTTTATAACATTTTTACTATACCCTGAAAAAAAACGTTCACTATTGGTAAAATAACCCCATAGAAAATTATAAAAGGCGCGGGTCTCAAAGCGTGAATCTATATTTGTATGGATCACACCTGCTTTTATGCCATCCTGAAGAGCTTTCTCATGTTTTTTAAACAAGTTGGAAAAAAGATTTTCCACCTGTGATAAATCTTTTTCCAAGCCGGGAGGTTTTTCAATAAAAAGGAGATTGTAAATTTGAGCGGATCGTTGATGTGAGTGCAGTTTTTCACCAAGAAGATAGTCAATGACGCCTTCAATTTTTTTAACAGTAGGTTGGGTTGAATCCAGAATGACATAAATATCTTTCATACCGAATTCAAAAGCTACTTTAATCAGATGACGATACAGGTTGAGCTTATTTTGGAAGTGCCAGTAAATAGCACCACGGGTTACCCCCACAGCGCTGGCAATATCTTCAAGTCTGGCATTCTTGTAGCTGGTTTGACTCAGAATATCCATTGCGGAATTTATCAGCATTTCCTTTGTTAGCGCTGCATCTTCCTTTGTCTTTTTCATAATTCTTTACATACATGAGCGTATGTAAAATTGCAAGAACAAAATTGCTAATTTAGGATTTTTAATACAGTGAACCTTAATGGTATATAAGCTCAAAATCGCCTGATAACTTTTAGTATTAACTGGCAAATCAATTAATCGCTTTTTCTAAATATTAAAACTCAATGATAATTATCCTTGTTAGAATGATCACAAGGTGGTCTGATCATCAATGATACAAAATCTATCCTTGATAAATAGAGGCGTGGACTACTATCTGTTTGAATATGATTTTCAGATACCAATCTGGCTGTGGACTATCCCTTCCATGAGAAGGCAAGTCAAGTGTTCGATTCACGAACATCCATTTAATTTTAAAGAGTGCTTAATATTTTGTTCATAAATCAGCGGAAGTAAAAGTCAGATCCGAGAATGGGCCTCCAAATTAGCCACGTCGGAGGAGTTGACTTTTACTGGAGCGGAATCCAAGCACACTTTTTTTATTAACCCAGACCGTCACGCTTCCATTCGCACTCTTTTTGAGACCTGCCATTGTCTCGGTGCATGTTAAGATCCGTCGGCAGGAGCTGCAATCTGTCAGGCGCACTCGTTATTTATTAGCGGCAGCTAATCGGTGCAAGGGATAGTCCGCAGTCTCCTGGACAGGACATCATGGGTTAAAATCAATTTATCTATGCAGCATCTTGAGCAGCATTTTTATAAAATGGGTTATACTTCTGATCACTTATCCATAATCGATGCAGTAAAACAGCAAGCTTCCTTGCTAAAGCCACGGCTGCTCGTTTCTTTGCATTTTTGCCACCTCGTACAACTATTGATAATCCATAATTGCGCAAATCACATTCAGGACCAAAAGGACCAATAATATAATGCCCGCAACTGACAAGCAGAGATCTTAAATACGTATTACCTGCTTTGCTTATTCTTAATTGTTTATCACATTTTCCAGATTGATCTCGCTTTGGTGTTAAACCCAAAAAGGCTCCTACTTGTCGGCTTTTTGTAAAACGATGGGGATCTTCGATAGTTAATACGAATGCAAGGGCAGTGACAGGACCGACACCAAGTACTTGAAGTAATTTTTGTGTTTCTGAATACTTTTTACACAATCTGTTGATTTGGCAATCCATTTCTTTAACCTGTTGTGTAAGAAGATCAATTGCGATGATTAATGGTTCAAGTGAATCTTTTAATTCTTTTGGTATATGGGCTGGTGCTCGTCTTGAAAAACTGGGAGTGCTGCATTTTGGAATTCTACCACCACATGTTTTTGTTACACTGCGAATATGATTAATCATTCTTACACGATTTTGAACCAGAGTATCTCTTGCTTTTATAATCCCCAAATCAGCATAAGCTTGTCTGTCTCTGTGTTTTATTGGCCACAGCAATCTGGGTTCAACCCGACAAACCATTGCAAGTATTCTTGCATCCCGCAGATCTGATTTATCATTGCTGTCCCAGATAATCCTTAACTTACGTGGGTTACCAACATAAACAGTACAACCGATTTCTTTTAAGAGTCTGCTAATCCAGGGAGAATGAGTGCCAGCTTCAATGGCAACGGTCGCCTCTTTATATCGTGAAAAAAATTTTCTAAGAGAAAGCTCTGTATTGCGAATGGTTTTCATTTCTATTTCTTTTCCTTTTTCATCCATTACAACAACTACATGATCCCGGTCTCCCAAATCCATTCCGATTGTGATATTATTCTCCATGGCTGGTTTCCCTCCTTTTTTTGCAGCTTTATCACTGCGTATTTTTAAGGTTTGAGCGTGATTATATCACAGCTCCGGGGGGTATCAGCCTTCTCATCTTATCTGTAACTCATGTCCAGAAAAATTTTTATTCTTCATAAA
>JAAEKY010000569.1 GCA_024227235.1 Desulfobacteraceae bacterium
AACAAATTCTCATCCGGTTCTATAGTTAAAGTATCCAATACTGTTTTTAATTTGTATGTCTGATGCTCATATATATAGGAGGCTGTGATCTTTATGTTCGGCAGATTAAATTTTATATGTTTATGATCATGGTGAAGGTTTGTAAGAATTACTGATTCTGTTCCTTTTAAAAAATTTTTATACATCAAATCCGGTGTTGCTGCATTAAAGAACTCTTTATCAGATTGTTCAGGGTTGTCACCAATTCTTCCTGCTCTTGGCATCCAATGGCTTCCTATAAAACCATAACCTGCAGGAACAGGTTTATCGCGCCAACTTTTTATTTCATTTTTTTTGTTCTCAAAATTTGGGAGCTTTAGGTCTGCAATGGTCTGCCTGCTTTTTCTAGCAGCAAATCCTGTCCCTGCAGGATTCTCTACACAAACCCCGTGTTTTTTTTCTTGTTTGTGAGCTGTGTCTTTACCCCCAAAAGCACGCTCATAGACAAGAGGTATTTTTAAAAACGGTATTGGTCTTGTTTTAGTTATTCCAATGGGTGACCATCTCCAAAAACGATCTCCGGTGGCCCATACTATCTTACGGAGCTTGCCTATTTGCAATCCTGTTGATATTTTTGATGCAGGGGTTTTATCCGGGGCATAGGCATGACCTATCAGGGCTATGTCACTTGTTTTTTTCTCAGGTACAGCATCTGAAGCATATTTTATGCTTGAGTTCTCCGGATCATCTC
>JAAEKY010000570.1 GCA_024227235.1 Desulfobacteraceae bacterium
GGAAGAATACGGGCTTACCAAGTTCCTCTTTTAACACTCAATGGGTTAGCGTCTGTCTGTCCGCCGGAGGAATAATCGATTACGTGAAGCGACAACGGAACACTCCAGCCATACCTCTTGCCAGTTTGGCCCAGGCCTGTCGGCATCTTTGGCCTGTTCAACATAACGATGTTTTTTAACAGTTCACATATGTTACGCATACCATCGTTCATAGCTCCCATCCGGATTGATGCTTCCAGAGTTGAGGTCATCTTACGAATACCTCTTCAGGCCTAAGGCCAAGGGCTTCATTGTTATCCGAGCTTCACACAAAACCATTACTGGTAATGCATGTCGGATTAGAAAACTGCTGGTAATACAGCAGGTTGGGTCCAGCCCAACATTATTAAAAGCGACATCTTGTCGCAGCCGGTGCATGTTTCTTGTTAGGTACATCTATTGATTCTCAAACTGGAATTTTCGTTATGCCCTTTTTGGATTTTTATTTGATCAAGCTGTAGAGGAGTCTGATTTCCTTTTTCCAAATGGATTGATCAGGAGTTTCGAGAACCATGGGAATATAGTCAAAACGCTTGTCGTTCATGATTAATTTGAAAGGCTCTATCCCTAAGGATCCTTTTCCAATACTCTCATGTCTATCTACCCGGCTACCAAAAGGCTTTTTCGAATCGTTCAAGTGCATGGCTTTCAGGTATTTAATTCCTACGAGATTGTCAAATTCTTGGAGTGTGTTTTCAAACCCTTTGACTGTTTTGATATCATACCCGGCAGAATAGGTATGGCAGGTGTCCAGACAGACCCCTATGCGAGTTTTATCCCGAACATTCTCAATAATCCGGGCCAAGTGTTCGAATCGAAAACCCATATTGGTTCCCTGGCCGGCTGTGTTTTCGATGACCGCCGTGATACCCTTAGTTTGCTCCAGAACCAGGTTGATGGATTCAGCAATCCTTTCCAGGCAATAGCCGGGATCTATTTTGTTCAGGTGACTTCCCGGGTGGAAATTCAGGTAGCGAAGGCCCAGTTGCTCACAACGCTGCATCTCATCAAGGAAAGCAATCCTTGATTTTTTAAGGCTTTCTTTTTCAGGGTGTCCAAGATTTATTAGATAGCTGTCATGGGGAAGGATGTGTTTGGAATCATAACCTCCTTTGGTACAGTTCTTCTTAAACTTTGTGATATTTTTGTCTGTCAGCGGTTTTGATACCCATTGCCTCTGATTCCTTGTGAACATGGCAAAAGATTTTGCGCCAATACTTTCCGCATTTTGAAAGGCGTTTTCTACGCCGCCACTAATACTGACGTGGGCTCCAATATATTTCATTTTTCCCCTTTTAAAAAAGAACACCCCCAATATGGGCTCTTTTCCGGTTCATTTGGCTTGTTTTTAATTAGAACTACCTAAATCACCGGCTCGCCAGGTGTATTTGGATTGTCAGGTTTTACGGGATTATTGATATCATTTCTTAATGGCCTTATTTTGGTATCAAAATGAGGCCATTAAGGTTTGTTTTCGAGGGTTCTCTATTTTACGGCAATAAGTTCAACAATAAAAATTAATGTAGAATATGGTTCAATCGTTCCCCCACTGCCATTTGGACCATATGCAAGCTCAGATGGAATATACAGTTCATATTTAGAACCCTCAGCCATCAGCTGAAGTGCTTCTGTCCAGCCTTTGATTACACCATTCAGAGGGAAACTTGTTGTTTGTCCACGCTTGTATGAACTGTCAAAGATTACGCCTTCAAGTGTCTTACCTTCATAATGTGTTTCAACGGTATCTGTAACAGCGGGCTTTTTTCCGCTTCCTTCAGTGATCACTTTATACTGAAGTCCGCTTTCAGTAACTTTAACGCCTTCTTTTTTACTATTTTCTTCAAGAAATTTCGTTCCAGCTTCAATATTTTTTTTCCCTGATTCCATCTGCTCTGCCTGTTTTTTATCCTCCATTGCTCTCTGAAAATTTTGCATAATGTGCTGCATTTCACTAACAGGCATTTGGGATTCTTTCCCATTAAAAGCCTCGACAAATGAATCCGTAAAAATTTTAGGATCTATTTCAAAGCCCTGTCTTCTAAAATCACCTCCTACACTTTGTCCAAGAATATAACTGACCTTTTCTAAATCAACTTTCATTTTAATTCCTTAAATATTATATAATTTGATAAAAATTTGAATAATATACACAAAAAGTAACCTGATTGCATTAATAAAAAACAGGCTCTTGTAATTTATTCAGTTGATAGCCTGGCAAAGCATAGATAAAACAAGGCTATAGATATTGTCGCACCTGAGTCCTTTTTGTTAAATTCTCAATGGGGTATGGCTCTAACCTTACTCTTCAGCGGTCGCGGGTTTTTGCGAACCGTTGCAAGAGCATTGTTGGAAAACGATTTTCAATTTCTCCACTTTTTTTGAAAACGTGAAAATTTTAGTTTCCATATTGATTGAGGGAAATATCAACACTACCAGAATTGTCCATAAATTCAGCTAAGACGGATTATTGCGGGGGACAGCATTACATATTTAGATAAATATCCACTTTTCGGCTTCTCCCTCTGATTGAAACCGGTTCGGCATATTTTTGAAAAATGGCCTTGATGGATTCGGTTTGGAGATGATCATAGGTCACGGATGAAATAATAATCTGTGCCCCAAGTTCCTTGGTCAGCGACTGAAGCCTTGAAGCCAGATTGACATTGTCACCGACCAGAAGATACGATGCCCTGTCCTGACTGCCGATGTTTGCGGCAACTGCCTCTCCAGAATGGATACCGATGCCGTGCTTTAGCAACGGCCACCCTTTTTGTTTAAAAGAGCCATTCAGCAGGGCCAGCCTTTCTTTCATATCCAATGCTGCTGCCAGAGCCCTTTCATGATGATCATGGCAACTGACCGGAGCCCCGAACACTGCATAAATTTCATCACCGATAAATTGAAGGATCAGGCCTGATTGACCAGAGATCGCCTGGGACATTTTTTCAAAATACTGGTTTAGTATTTTTACCACCAGCTTGGGATCATGGGTTTCTGTCATTCGGGTAAAATCCCTTAAGTCAGAAAAAAGAATGGACACCTGCTTTATTTCACCGTCCAGAGGAATCCTTCCTGAGATGATCTCATCTCTTACTTCGGGTGTAACATATTTTCCAAAAGCCTCTGTGATCAATTCCTTTTCCTTTAATCCCAAAATCATATCATTTGTGGCATCTCCTAGCGAACCGATTTCATCATTGCAAATCACTTCCACCCTGGCGTCATAGTTTCCGTTTTTTATTTCCTTCATGGTAAAAAGCATCTGATTCAACGGATCAGAAATAGAACGGCTGATAAGACGATTTAAAAAGCCGGAACCCACAAAAAACAGAATAAAAACAACGATTGAGAAAATTAAGACCCCTTTTCCATATTCCTTTGCCGTAATGGCGCTGGAGTCAACCTGCCAGTACAGGATCAGAAGGGTTAGTACAATATTCACTAGAGGGATAAGGCTTCCTAACCTGTAAAATGCCCTGATCCTTTTTGATATTGAGAGTTTTGCCGTATTCTCGACATTAACCAGCAGGCCGTTTGGGAAAAGATGCGGAACAATCCTGTGCCGGGCAAACGACTCCATTGCAAAAAAGATTATGGCAGAAGAAATCATGCCGACCATCATGGATCTTATGGAAAAAATTACTGCTGTCAATGAATCGATTATGCCGACCAAAACAGCAACAGTGAATACAATGGAGGGTATAATAATCCAGAATACGATGTTTACCGGCACCATGATAAACGGCAAATTGATAAGGCTCTGCTTTGCTTTTAACTTTATTTTGTTTGACGGCTGAATCCCGCTTTTCACCTGTTCAAAATACCCGGAAACTGGTTTGAGAACCTTGCGCAGGATGAGGATAAACGGTAGGCTTGATAAGACTGCAACAACACAGAGCACAGAAAATCTTTGGGTCGCTATTTTCACAAAAAACACATCTCCATGCTGCTGGAGTGATTTGATCTGTTGAATTGTAAACTCCACCGGGGTTGCCAGGTTCATGATCATGATCACGATGATACCGACAAAAGTAGCGCCAATACCTATCAAATAGAAGCCAGCCAGTGATGTTTTTCTGATATCTTTCAACTCGGTTTACCCGTCTTTATTTGGTTTGTTTGAATGTTCGATCTAATTTTCCTATAATGCTCTTTTTGGCCCCAAAAAAGCGAATATAGACCCCCTTTAGGGGGGTATTTTTTAACCTACTTCCTTAATTGACAAGCTTCTTGCTCGGCCCGACCCCGTACATGGTCCAGCTTTATCAAGCAGTACCTGAATTGTCAATAATTTCAGGCATGACGAATTAATGAGAAGGCAATTAATCTTTAAACAAAGGAGAAGACTCAATGAAATTCTACACTAAGCAGCATAATTATTATTGTGGCATCGATCTTCATGCCAGGTCAATGTATCTTTGCATTTTGGATTCCAAAAACCGGGTAAAACTTCATAAGGATATTAAAATGTCGCCAGATGCGCTTATGAAAGCTATTGAACCTTTTCGTGATGACCTTGTGATTGCAGTGGAATGCATGTTCTCCTGGTATTGGGTCGCAGATTTCTGTGAAGATAAGAAGATTACCTTTATCCTGGGCCATGCCCTATACATGAAAGCCATCCATGGCGGTAAGGCCAAGAATGATAAGATTGATTCTCATAAAATTGCCAGCCTGGCAAAGGGTGGTACCTTTCCCATGGCATTTGTCTATCCAAGAGATATGAGATCTACAAGAGATCTGATGAGGCGACGAATGCATTTGATGAGAAAACGAGCTGAGTTGTTGAGTCATATTCATAATACAAACACCCAATACAATTATGATCCATTGGGCAAGAACCTGAGATATAAAAGCAACCGCAAACTTGTGGATGGCAGCTTTGCTGATCCAAGTGTCCAAAAAAGTGTGGATCTTGATATCCAGTTAATCAATTTCTATGATGAACAATTACGTGGGATTGAATACTATATTCGAAAGCATGCTAAAATTAATGATTATCAAAGCTACATGCTATTGAATTCAGTTCCCGGTATCGGACAAATAATCAGCCTGGTTATCCTTTATGAAATTTATGATATTAAAAGATTTTCTCGGGTTCAGGACTTTGCTTCCTATGCCCGGCTTGTGAAGTGTAAAGCCCAGTCAGCAGGCAAGTCTTATGGCACTTCTGGTGCCAAAATTGGCAATGCTCATTTAAAATGGGCATTTTCTGAAGCTGCTGTCTTGTTTTTAAGGGGTAATCCCCGGGCAAAAGCATATGTG
The DNA here is from genome assembly GCA_024227235.1 of Desulfobacteraceae bacterium. Lineage (GTDB taxonomy): Bacteria > Desulfobacterota > Desulfobacteria > Desulfobacterales > Desulfobacteraceae > Desulfobacula. The sequence goes on from JAAEKY010000570.1 coordinate 5,305, forward strand.
GACAAAATGGCTCGAAAACATAATACGGGTAAAGCACTTTCAATCCTGGCCCATAAACTTGGCCGGGCAGTAAATTTTATTTTAAAAAGGAAAAAGGCATTTAATATGGATCAGTTTTTACCGGCTTAGTTGCTGCCATAACTCGAAGTATAACTGGGGCTCGTTTGGATACTTCCACGTATGATACCAAACTAAAATAACTATTGCAGCACGACTGCCAAAGGTATCATTAAAGTAAATATGAAATGAACCCATGTGATTTGATTAGAGTGGCAGTACTCGTATCATTCAATCCGGGCTCCGACGAGTAAATTTTGGCCCATTCTCGCCCGGATTGAATGATACTAGTTGCTGAGCCAGAAACATAATTAACAAGTTTAAGATCCTGCACCTCACCTGATCCTGAAAATAACTGGATGATCCCAGGGGATTGAGATTAAGCCCGTACCTTTTGAAAAGGGCAGCATGAGGTCACCGAATATATTCTAGGGCGTTTGCCTCAATGGAACTAACTGGGCAAACCATCAGTTTTAAAGCTGAGTAAGAGATCCTCAATATGTGTTTGTAGCAGGTATTAAGACTGCATAATTTGAATTTAAGCCAGGAGATTTGCCTTGTTAACATATTATTAAGGGAAAATGAATTTTTCCCTAAAAAATTTTTATTGCCTATTGACTATAGCCCGGCTCATATGGGTTATGTAATTTAAATCAATGCTGGTATAAATTTCGCTAATAAGTATAAATTTTCATTACCCGCAACAACTTTATGTTTTATACCTTCTGGAATTACAACTGATACACCTAACTGATAGTTTATTTCTTTTTCTTCAATAAAACCTTTACCTATCCCTTCTAAAGATTCATGTAATTCCCAATTACTTTCATGGACATGCTCACTAATTTCATAGCCAGCCTCTATCTTTACAAGATGACAACTAAATTTATTATTTGTTATATCACCTTTGACTAGATGTTTTAAAGATACCCCTTTAAATATCGGATGTGCATTCCATTCTAATCCACTAACACTAATATCTTTTTGGATACAAGATATTTTTCCTTCACTGATTTTTTTTAAAATACTCATTTGGAAATACTCCTTTTAAAATTACATAACACAAAAATCAGCTACCTTGTGGAGCGGCATAGCCGCAGAGCAAGGTCAACTGGATTGGCTTGTTATCGGTTTTATCTAAAAGTAACCGTTCATTAATCTATCTACCCATTCGGGAATTTTAGGATTATCTATTTTGTCATAATCTGGATAATAGGGTTTAATATCAAGGACCGGTGTTTTGTCTATAGCATCTAACCCTTTTACTTCAAGATAATCGTCGCATACCCCGATGATTTCTACAGCAGTTATTCCTATTGGATTCGGCCTATTTTTTGCCCTTTGGGATAAAATGCCAACTTGGGGCATTGTTTCTAAATTTCTTGGTCTTCGGTGAAGATGTTTTTCTTTTTCAAAACTAGCCTGATGTAAATAGGTTACAATGATAGCATGGGAAAATCCTTCTAAACCTCGCAACGCCCCGGAAAATTCCGGCTCTAATATAATTTTTGATTTAATTTCGCCCCAATTTTCATCCATCCGTTCGGTAACGGAGGATGAGACTAATCCGATATGTTTTAATTTGATTTCATTCATATTGCATTTTCCTATAATAATTAACTCACCGGTCTACCCATTGTAGTGGTATGTTCAACGGCCCGGAGTAGTGGGGTGGTTAATTCTCCTTTGACTACGGCTGAAGCTTTGCTTCGCTTTGTCCGTTATAATATGAAAATCTGCAGCAAAGCCCGTAGCATTTTTCTTATTTTGAGATTTCGATATTAAAATACGGGATTTTTGGGAAAACCCATATATTGCTTGCCCTTTAATTACCGGCAAGTTGCCATTATCGCTTTTTGATAAACCTTATTTCTACAGCTGTTTATCGCTGAAATATTCAGTTGGTGTTAATAAATTTATTCATATTCATATTCATACTCTACTTTAACTTCGTAAGACATCCCCTTTGCATGGTTTATGTAGGTATGTGTTCCTGAAAAGGAGTTTTCATGGGGCAGTTTTACTTTAATATTTTTAACCGGATAAAAGGTCACCCCATTGTCGTATCGTTCCGTCGTTGATGTGTAATCCTTTTTCGGGGTAAGCAATCTTGAACACCCCTGATTGAATCTTTTGCTTGAAACTTCTCTTTTTTTGATCCATTTGTAATCTACATTCATATCAAAATCCAGAGTGATTCCTTTATCCGGAAATTCCATATCATAATATAGACGGTTAGGAGGATATTCGTCCTCGGTAAAGTCCAGTTCCAATGTACCGCTTTTAGTTCTTCCAAACACATCTTTGATAATACCGCAATTTCCAGGCAGTGTTTTTGTGATCTCATAAAAGGAATAGTAGTCGATACTTGTTGACTGGATGCTTGCTGAGTAATCGGTATAATCATCTTCCGGTTCATGCATTGCAAGTTCATCCCGCAGTACATATTTACCTTTTTTCACCTTTTTTACAGTCCCTTTTACTCCTCCTACGGTAACTACATTTTCAGTTTGTTCGGCATCCCATGTGATGGTTGTTGTACCGTGCCAGGCGGGTTCACAGTCTTCATAAACCTTAACGGTCAGATAATCATAATATCCTTTTTTTAAATCGGCATTGGAAATGATCAGGATGAGCCCTTCTATCTTCTCACCTTTTCTGTCGCTGCAAAATTTCTTCTTTTTAATATAAGACCAATCCTGTGGTCGTTTCTGCCATTTCCCACCTATTTTAATTAATGCCCGTCGTTTGATATTTTTTTTTGCAATTTCTTTCATATCGATTGTAATTTTTTTGCAACCCTCAAATATAAATCCTAAATATTGCGCAGAAAGAGGCTCTGTCTCAATAGAAAATGACTCTTCCTGTTTTTTGCCTTTAAATCGTTTAAACTGGTAGTTGGTTGATCTGAAAGCAGTATCTATTATAGGTTTGGTATCTTTATAATATTTTGCAGTAAATTTATTCAGATTCCATAAAGCATATTCTGAAAATAGTGTATCAAATGATTTTTTTATAAAACCCGTAGTTGCTGCAACCCTGGGGTCTGTTTTTCGCGATTTATTAAGAATGATACGAATTAATGATGGATTTTTGTAATATTGAGTTAAAAATAATGGCCATACATATGTGGTATATTCCCGGCAATTTCCAAAGTAGACCATATCTTTTCCAAGATTTATAAAAAAATCCTTTAACCATCGATGTTCAACATTTTTAGAACCATAGGCATAATTTTCTGCCCAGGTTGCGGTTGCCTCCATTAACCATTTTCTCTCACCTGAGTAATCCAGGTTCATCCAGTCCTGATGACTGTGAAATGCTTCGTGCGCAGTTGTTGATAATGTTCGTTTTTTATTTAGACCTTTTTTTATTCTTATGTAACTGCAGTTAACACCATTTATGACCCGTGAAACCTGAATTCCCCAGTCCACTATGGGTACAATATAAAATACTGTCTTGGGTACTTTAACCTTCAGCAGGGATTCAAACTTTGGCGTGCTTTTTTCAAAAGAAGCTTTTATATATTTCGCCTGTTGAAGGTCGGCACTCTTATAAAAAATATCCGCCTTTGCAGTCCCTGCACTTGCCTCTATCTTATTCCATACAGGAGTCGAAGCGACCGCTGTAGAAACAAAAGAAACGTTATTAATAAAATATGAAAGTTTGTCTTTCAGCTTTTCTGCCGGTTTCTTAATATTCAAATAATATCCCGGGTCATCCGGTAGCACATAATAGGGCTTCAGGGCTTTTTGTGTATCTTCATCCAGGGAGTCATAATTTTTCTCCAACCATTTTACCGCTTCCTGCAGTGAAGATCTTGAGGCTGTTTCAGTTGATTGATAAGTTTTTGGCAACCCTTCCGGTGAAAAACCGGCAATAAGTCTCAATATCATTGCATCTTGCTTAGATATTTTCTGAGTGTCCAAGGCTTCCTGAATAAGGTCGAAACTGGTAGGTGGAAGCTTTCCCTTTTCTTTAACGGGAAACATTTCATTGAGTTCAGGATCAGATTGTTCTGTATCAGGTTTAGCACTAAGGGATGGTTCACTCTCCCCCTCATCTGTGGTTTTACTGCAACCCGATACACATAAAAGTAACACGATTAGTAGGATTAATAACTTTTTATCCAACTGCTTGCCTCCATTAACAACTGCTTTAGAATTATAATTCATTAATTTGTTGTTTTTACGCAATTTTTCCCAGCTTCTTTAGCAGCATATACACCTGTATCCGCATCCTTCATTAGCTCTTCAATCTTCTTCATGTCAGGCGATCGAGACGCAACACCGATACTAATACTGCCATGCCAAGGTTCACCACCTGTTGGTACTCTGAGCTCCGATACAGCCTTGCGGGTCAATTCGGCAATATGCATTCCACCCTCTTTATCCGTATTCGGACAGATAATGAAAAATTCATCGCCACCGAGTCGACATACAGTATCATCACTTCGCAAGGCATGCTGAAGTGTTTTAGCCAATTCTATTAATACGGCATCTCCAGCATCGTGACCATAAGTATCATTTACTTCTTTAAAGTGATCAGCATCGATCATCATACAAACCAATGGGGAATCGTTTTGCAATGCCTCTTCCCAAAGTTTAGAAAGACACCGTATGGCATGACGGCGATTTGGGAGTCCGGTCAAAACATCTGTTAAAGACAATTCTTCAAGATGTCTATTAGCCTCAGACAATTCTCTGGTGCGTAATTCGATTTTTTCTTCAAGAGACTCATTCAGCTGTTTCAGCTCTTTATTTCTTGTAGTCACCAGTTCAAACAAACCATTCAACGCCTCTAGTAATGGCGCCGTCGCACATGCTCTTTCCTGTTCCAGTTTATCATATGCCTCTCGCGGGCTCACACCGGACTTTATAGCCTTAATCTGCTTGGCCATATCCTGATCATCCCCGAGAATATGATAGGCTAACCAATGTGTGAGGAATCTCAAAAGATCACTGGCCGGATCAAGATTATCCTGAGAAATATTGGAATAGATAGAGATTACATCATCCAAAAATCCCTTATGCACATCAATATGACGATTCAGGTGAAGGGCATCCAATTTGATTTTCGACATCAAATTTTCTTCTTCCTGAAAATGGTGCACTGCGTATTCAGATAACTCATTATATATATCATCCACATCTTGAATCAGTATTCCATCTTCAGTCAATGAACGTCCCAATTCATTTATGAGATCAACAAGATGTTTATGTTGATTGTCAACGTCTGACACTCCAGTTAAAAAATGTTCGCCCCATTGAAAGGAATCCATAGTTATCTACCCTGTTTTTGATTATTCAATATACTTCTAATGAAGGTTGATCTACCGCGTTACTGAATCTTCAATGATAATATATATCCGGGCGATTGTCTATCCCCGCCCTGTGTCCTTATTAACACCCAACATTACCGGTGAAACCCGGTGCATGTTGCGTGTTGAATTTTTTTTATAAAAAAAAGTTATCGCTACTACATTCTTTTGAGGAGGCTCACCTATCCAGCGGCTGTACATCCTCTTCAAAATAACGGTGGAAGGCTACCGGCAATTCCTTGTAATCTGCCCCTTTGATGGCATCAGAAAAATCAATACTATTGTAGGTATTCCAAAAAAGAACCACTTCATTTTTAAATTCCCGTGTAGTTGCATTGTGGATAAGTGCAGCCATTGTTTTCCCGGTATAGGTCCCCTCTAGTTGGATGCCCTGTTTTTTTTTCATAAATTCAACAGCTGCCATACCATTCTTGGAAAAAAGAGCATATTTTTCGCCAAAAAAATCATGTGTAATGTCAACATCACCTGGGTCATAAGTTAGGATAGGAAATTCAGGATCGCTTGATCTGAGCAGTGCAAGGGTTTTTCTATAGAGAGCTTTAAATTTTTTTTCATTTCCCATGTGGGCTTCGACAACTCGAACTGCCACCACTTGAGTCTTAAGCCCTGCTGCTTTAAGGCCAATGGTCAATCCGACAGCAGTACCCATAGTACCCATTGGGACATATATTTTATCTGGTTCAGGCAGTAAACCCTTATCAATCTGATCTTTCAGTTCCAGAGCGGCATTCACATATCCAATGGTCCCCAAAGGTGCTGAACCACCTGGCCATATTATATAAGGGAATTTTCCATTGGTAACGAATCGTTTTATCATTCTTACCGCAAGAGGAATGTACATAGCTTTTTTTGTATGATAGTGACGGAGTTTAGAATATGCAACATGACTATATTTTAAATTTTGTCGGACATAATCAGCATTGGGTTGCGCCATGAGCATGGCGGTACAGGGTATTTTGTATTTGTTTGCATAAACTGCCGTGGCTAAGGCATGGTTTGATCCTGCTGCACCAAAAGTTAGTATCTCTTTAGCCTTTTTTCGAAGTACATCTCCCAAAAGGTACTCCAGTTTCCGGATTTTATTTCCACCATATAAGTCCCCA
>JAAEKY010000571.1 GCA_024227235.1 Desulfobacteraceae bacterium
GACCAGGGGTAAAAAGATATTGTCACGGACATTGAGGGTGTCCAGCAGGTTAAAGTCTTGGAAGACAAAGCCTAGATTTTTCAAGCGAAAGCTGGCCAGGTCCTTTTCCTTGATTTTGGTAATATCCTTGCCATCCAAGATAACAGACCCGCCACTTGGCTTGTCCAAGGTCGCCAGGATATTGAGCAGGGTGGTTTTACCAGAGCCTGACTCACCCATGATGGCGATAAACTCTCCCTTATCCACCTTAAAATCGACATCCTGCAAGGCATTGGTCACTTCCTTTGAAAAGCGGGTTCGATAAACTTTCTCCAAATGATTGATTTCTAATAACATATTATACTCCTTTTTTTATTATAACCTAAATGGCTGATTTTCCATAGATGGGGTGAACAGAGGTCCTGACCTGCCTGAGAGGTCTTCTTCCCAGCCAATACCAGATGGCCAGACTAGCAAATCCGCCAACTGAGATGAGGGCAATCGTGATAACACTATACAAATCAAGATTTGACATGGTCCAGACCTCCTTTTGTCAAGATAGTTGAAAGCAGATAAACAAGGATACTGATGATGGCCATAGACCCCAAGACAAGGACAGCCACCAAACTTCTGAGCATTCTCATCATAGACCTCCTTCTCCCCAGCCAGATGCTGGGCTTTTCTTTACACTCTCAGTATACCGAAATCCCAGGCCGTCAAACTTACAAAGCCAACCTGTCAACTTACAGTTTTGTAAGGTTGAAAGGAATAGGGGGCGAAAGAAAAAACACCTAGAAATTCTAGGTGTTTTCAAATGTTTACACAGAACATTCAAGCACTGAGGAAGATAATCAGTCAACTAAATAGACATTAAATGACTTCTTCTTTCCTTCAACAACATATTTTTCGACATCTCCATCCCACCATTCTACTGTATCTTGAAGAATGCTCAAGAAAATTCTTTTGGACAGTTCGTCATTAGTAAATAAACATTTAGAATTGTCAATAAAAATATGTATGTTCTCTGGAATTATATAGCTTGGCCGTTCAAGTCTATCTTGTAAAGCATCCCAATTTCCATCTACTAAGTCATTTATGTTAAAAATATTTGCTAGCGCACTAACTGCATTCTCCTTAGTTTGTATTTTCTTTCCATCTAAGTTTACTATAAAGTAATTGCGATACTTCATTTTTAAAATTATTTTTTTAAACTTACTTATTGGACTAAATATATTCATTATCATTTCACCTTGATAAAAGTTTTGTAATGCTTGTCAGTATAGTAAATACTTCCATCACTCCCTCGAATAAACCTTTCTGCATCCCGACCGCTATCGGTGACTTTAGAATTAATATCAAATTCTCTGTAAGTAATTTTATTGCCTGAATTGTCAAAATTTGGCAAATAACCTTCATTATTGTTATATTTCCCACCTGCTCTTGTAC
>JAAEKY010000572.1 GCA_024227235.1 Desulfobacteraceae bacterium
TCTGCTCTTGATAGATATGGTAAAAAATATGTTATTAACGAGGGAGATGGTGCATTTTACGGTCCAAAAATTGATTCTCACATAACAGATGCCCTTGGAAGAACCTGGCAATGCGGAACTATTCAGCTTGATATGTCTCTTCCTGAACGCTTTGATTTGACATATAAAGATCAAAATAATGAAAAATCCAGACCAATAATGATCCATAGAACAATCTTTGGATCTCTTGAGAGATTCTTTGGAATTTTGGTTGAACATTTTGCCGGCAAATTTCCTTTATGGTTGGCGCCTGTTCAGGCAATATTGCTACCAGTAAATGATGAACTTCAACCCTATGCCAAAGAAATCCAAGCAGAATTTTTACAAAACAAAATCAAATGTGAAGTTGATTCAAGCAATGAAAGATTAAAGAAGAAAATCAGGCTTGCACAAATGAATTATATCCCTTTAATCATTACAATTGGAGAAAAAGAAAAAGATTCAAATACACTTTCTGTAAGAACCCTTGATGGAAAAGTAAGAATGGGTGTCAACACAGAAGATTTTTTCAA
>JAAEKY010000573.1 GCA_024227235.1 Desulfobacteraceae bacterium
AGTTTTCTGGCAAATTAAAAATGCTGATCGGCTATATAGGGTATCATCCATATTAACATCGTTTTTTCAGAAAACCGCGAAAGAGAACGGATCAGTGTCTCGACCCGGCCTTTGGTCTGAAGTTAATCCATACGACCGATAGTAGAGATAATACGCTGTTTTACCTTACCTTTTTCCTTGCGGTATTCAATTATTTGAAGATATTGATACTTTCCTGATTTTTTTACGTGTGCCAACATGGGGGCTCCTTATTTAGACACCCCATATTTATTGCGTCATAGTATTTGTGTTAATAGTCTGCACGAGCTTCTGTGGCACTACTTTTTGGCGCTAAAAAACTGACTCGAATCTAATGATTTCAAAAGGTTGTCAATCTATTGCCCCTTGATTTTCAGGCAAACTGTTCAAAAAGAGCCTGAGCCGCTTTGGAGCAACCGAAATCTTTAACACGGACCAAGGAGCCCGGTTTGCCAGCAACGCCTTTACTCAAGTACTCAAAGACAATCATGTCGCCATCAG
>JAAEKY010000574.1 GCA_024227235.1 Desulfobacteraceae bacterium
AGGCTGCGCTACGCCCCGATGCCAATATTTAACACAGTCACGTCAAATATCATTTTCAGATAATAAAGGCAAGGAATTTTATAATGAAGTTTTTATTTTTTTATAAAATACAGATCAATGCTTTTTGAAATGAGTAATGCAAATTCATTAAGAATGTTTTCTATCTCATCCTTGTGTTGAGGCAGTGTTGTCATTGATAGGGGTTCAAGCAATACTGCAGGCATAGTTGCACCTTCAAGGAGCCTAACAGGAGCCCCTCTTGATAAAAAGTGGGTGGTTTTTTTATTGGCTGTAAAAATGCTGTAAAAAAAACTGGCAGCCTTTTTACTCCCAGATTGATGAAGCACAGACTGTGATTTCCATGAGCTGTTTTCTTTAAAAACAGGTTGTTTATAACGTTGCGGTGGGTCAAAATAGTATATAAAAATTGAGGGGTTGCTTGAACGATGCAAATGGATGCTCACATAAAGATCTGCATTGTTTTTATTTGCCATGGAAACTCTTTCATGGGCAGAAATATTAATGTCTGAAATTCTGGTAAGAAGGACATTGTATTTAGTTTCAAGCATTTGGGCGGTTTTTTGAGCAAGCTTTAAAGTGATATTTTTTTCTTGGGAACCATTGGAAGAGGTAAGACCGATTTGTGTTCCTCCATGTCCAGGATCAATTACAATAATGTGTTGGGTGGTTTGAATCGATTTGTTAGCAAAGCCAGAGGTTAGAGGGAATATCATGGCTATAATTATAACAAAAAGTAGTGTTTTTTCTTTGGCCAATTTTCTTGACACCTTTATATATAAGAGTTATCTTAGTAAACTTTGTGTAAAAGTATTTCTAATGTAATATGTATATATTACATTTTTTTAATTATTTGAAGTAGTGTTTAATATATAAGTCAATTTTAATAGAATGAAGACAGGACGGAAACATGCAGGTAAAAGTTGAAGACAAAAGCAGTGTGAAAAAAGTACTATCATTTGAAATCCCTAAAGAGGATGTTACCAAAGAACTCAACAAAGCATATAACGATCTTAAAAAGAAAGCAGATGTAAAAGGATTTAGGAAGGGTAAAATCCCTCGTAAGGTTTTGGAAAACAGGTTTGCAAAAGATGTTCATGCAGATGTTGCCCCTCGTTTGATTCAAGACGCATTTATTGAGGCTATTAAGGAACACGAGTTGAATATTGTTGGTGGTCCACAAATGGATCCCCCGGAATTAGATCCTGAAAATGCCTATATTTTTGATATCACAATAGAAATAAAACCTGAACTTGAAGATGTTGAGTTTGAAGGGATTGCACTGGAAAAAACTAAATACGAAATATCAGAAGGTGAGATTGAAAGCCAGATTCATATGATTCAGAAAACAATGGCTAAAAAACAGACTGTACAAGAAGAGCGTCCTGTGCAAGAAGATGATTTTGTTCTGATAGACTATGAAGGTTTCTTAAATGGTGAATCTTTTGCAGGTACCCCAAAAATTGAAAATTACGTAATGGGAATCGGTCAAGAGGTGATGCCAAAAGAATTTTCAGAAAAACTGATCGGTGCAATTCCGGTTCAGGACCTTGAAATTGAAGTGCCCTATCCCGAAGATTATCATGATGAAAATCTTAAAGGAAGAACCATTGTTTACAAAACGACATTAAAAGAAATACAAGAAGAAATTTTGCCAGAGATTAATGATGATCTCGTAAAAGACTTGGGAACATTTGAAACTCTGGATGATGTCAGAACATCCATTCGTGATAACCTTGGAAAAGGGTATGAACAAAGAATAAAACATGAGCTTTCTGAGCAGGTTTTTCAAAATCTTTTGGAAAAATACGAGTTTGAAGTACCTGAAGCAATGATTGAAGGAGAACTCAATGGTATTACAGCAGAAGCAGAACAAGCTTATTCTGCAAATAATACCTCACTTGAAGAAGCCGGGCTTAGCAAAGATATGCTTAGGACACAGTATCGCGATGTGGCAGAAAAACAAGCCAGAAGGCATTTGATCCTGGATAAAGTAATTACCCAGGAGAAAGTAGAACTCACTGATGAAGAACTTGAAAAAAGTTTTGAAGAGATGGCTGTTGGCATGAACGCACCTGTGGATGCTGTTAAAAATTATTTCAACATGGATCCCAAGCAACTTGAGTATTATAAACATACCCAACTTGAAAAAAAGGCGATTGATATTATAATAGAGAAAGGCAACGTAACTGAAGTTGAACCCGATGCAGCAAAGGATGCTGAGGAAATTAAAGAAGCGGATGCCGTAAAAGAAAAAAAAGAATAGATATTTAATAATAGAAACTGTAAAAAAATATAATTATTTAAGGAGCCTAAATCGTGCCTCTAATTCCAATGGTGGTTGAACAAAGCAACAGAGGGGAGCGTGCTTATGATATTTATTCACGCCTTTTAAAAGATAGAATTATTTTTATTGGATCTGCTATTGATAGCGAGATAGCCAATCTTATTGTTGCCCAGCTTTTGTTTTTGGAATCAGAAGATCCTGAAAAAGACATCAGCTTTTATATCAACTCACCCGGTGGTGTAGTAACAGCTGGAATGGCGATCTATGATACGTTACAATATATTAAACCGGATGTAGCAACTGTTTGTATCGGTCAGGCTGCCAGCATGGGAGCACTCCTGTTGACGGCGGGTACAAAAGGAAAAAGATTTGCACTTCCAAACGCCCGGATAATGATTCATCAACCCCTTGGCGGCGCTCAGGGACAGGCCACTGATATTCAAATTCAGGCCAATGAGATTTTAAGGATGAAAGACACGTTAAATCAAATTTTATCCACCCATACAGGTCAGGAGCTCAAAAAAGTAGCAGAAGATACAGAAAGAGATTTTTTTATGTCAGCACAGGAATCTATGAAATATGGTATTGTGGACAGAGTTGTTGCTGATAGAAGTGAGTTGGAAGAAGATACAGACAGTTCTTCAGAGGAGTAGTAAACTATGGCTAGCAAAGATAAAGATAAAGATCAGTTTTTCTGCTCTTTTTGCGGGAAAAATCAAAAAGAGGTAAAAAAGTTGATCGCCGGGCCAAGCGTTTATATTTGCAATGAATGTATCAAATTGTGCGGTGAGATTGTTGAGGATGAAGAAAAAGAAAAACAAGCCGGCAAAGATGGGTTAAAAGATTTTTTAAAACCCAAGCAGATAAAGGAACTGCTAGATACGTATGTTATTGAGCAGGATCAGGCTAAAAAAGTTCTTTCTGTGGCTGTATACAATCATTACAAACGCTTAAGCTCAACCATAGAAAAGAATAATGATGATGTAGAAATTCAAAAGAGCAATATCCTTATCATCGGCCCGACAGGTTGTGGCAAGACGCTTCTTGCACAGACTCTTGCCCGATTTTTAGATGTGCCGTTTGCCATTGCAGATGCAACAGCCTTAACTGAAGCGGGTTATGTTGGAGAAGATGTAGAAAATATAGTGCTTTCCCTTGTTCAGAACGCAGACTATGATGTTGAAAAGGCCCAAAAAGGTATCATCTATATTGATGAGATCGATAAAATATCCCAACGAGGTGATAACCCTTCGATTACCCGTGATGTATCAGGAGAGGGCGTTCAACAGGCACTACTAAAAATTATTGAGGGGACGGTTGCAAGTATTCCACCAAAAGGCGGGAGAAAACATCCGCAGCAGGATTATGTAAAAGTGGATACCTCCAACATTCTTTTTGTCTGTGGCGGCACATTTACAGGTCTTGAAAAAGTGATTGAAAGAAGAATTACCAGAAAGACTATGGGATTTGGTGCTAAGATAGTAGGGAAAAAAGATAAAAATATCGGAGAACTTCTCGAACAACTCAAACCGGAGGACCTGATCAAATTTGGCCTTATCCCTGAGTTTTTAGGGCGCCTGCCGATTATTACATCTATTGGTGAATTAAATGAGAAATCATTGGTTAAAATTTTAACAGAGCCTAAAAATGCGCTTGTGAAACAATATAGGGAATTATTTAAGATTGAAAAAGTTGAACTTCAATTCACAGATGAAGCCCTTGAGGCAATGGCAAAAGAAGCCGTAGAAAGGAAATCAGGCGCCAGAGGGCTCCGCGCGATTATGGAAGAAACCATGCTGGATATTATGTATGAAATTCCATCAAAAGAAAACGTTCAAGAATGTGTGGTGGGTGAAGAAGTGGTATTAAAAAAAGAAGATCCAATTCTATTATATGAGCAACCTAAAAAACAGGCCTGAAAAAAAGAGGGTTTAAAATTTAATGATCAAAATGCCCAAGTTTTTTAATCAGGAAGGTTCAGAGAGTATGAAACAGCTCCCATTGGTTCCATTAAGAGATATGGTATTATTCCCCAGTATAACCACATCTGTTTTTGTTGGAAGGGATAAGTCTATTAAGGCGTTATCTCAATCCATGGCAGCCGACAAGAAAATATTTCTAACGACACAAAAAGATCCTGACGTATTAAAACCCAATATTAAAGATATTTTTCAGATTGGCACTGAAGCAAAAATTACTCAGCTTTTAAAGTTGCCTGATGGTACGGTTAAAGCTTTAATTGAAGGATATGAAAGAGGAAAAATTGTCAAATTAGTCGATAGTGATGGTTTTTTAACAGTCGATTATATTGAAGTTCAAGAAGAATCTATTCCTGAAAATGCAAAGGAAGCCGCTATCAGAACCGTCACTGAGGCTTTTAAACATTATGCCAAACTCTCTGGAGCAGTCGCCCAAAGCTTTTTTAAAAATCTTGAATCCCTTTCTGCCCATGAATCCAGATATGCGGATACCATCGCCAGCCAGATGCCCTTTAAAGTAGTTGACAAACAAAAACTGCTTGAATGCGGAAATATTGAAAACAGATTTTTGTTGTTGTTAAAACTCATTCAAAAAGAGACTGAAGTTTTTACCATGTCCCAGAAAATAAAAGGACGGGTAAAAGAACAAATGGAAACACTTCAGAAAAAACATTATTTGAATGAGCAGATGCGTGCTATCAAAAAAGAAATGGGCGAAGATGGTCACTCGGGAGAATTCCAGGACCTTGAAAACCGAATTAAGAAAAAAAGAATGTCCAAGGAAGCTGCATCTGTTGTTAGAAGAGAGTTAGAAAAGCTTAAGATGATGTCTCCAATGTCTTCAGAAGCCACAGTGGTTAGAAACTATATTGACTGGCTAATTTCTTTACCATGGTTTAGAAAAAACAGATCAAAAAATGATTTGAAAAAAGCAGAACAAATCCTGGACCAGGATCATTACGGACTTGAGAAACCCAAAGAAAGGATTCTTGAGTATTTAGCCGTACAAATTCTAGTTAAAAAAATTAAAGGCCCTATTTTATGTTTAGTCGGGCCACCGGGTGTCGGGAAAACATCTTTGGTAAAATCAGTTGCCAGAGCTACGGGGAGGTCCTTTGCGCGAATATCTCTTGGCGGAGTCAGGGATGAAGCTGAAATCAGAGGGCATAGGCGAACTTATGTCGGTGCTATGCCAGGCAAGATTATTCAAACTTTGAAAAAAACAGGATACAATAACCCGGTTTTTTGTCTGGATGAGATCGATAAAATGACAGCTGATTTCAGGGGTGATCCTTCATCTGCATTACTTGAAGCCTTAGATCCTGAACAAAATAAGAATTTTAATGATCATTATCTTGAAGTAGATTATGATCTGTCCCAAATTTTATTTATCACCACAGCCAATACATTGTATGATATTCCGGCACCTTTGAGAGACAGGATGGAAATTATTCAGATACCTGGATATACGGAATATGAAAAAGGGAAAATCGCTACCGGGTATTTAATACCAAAACAGCTAAAAGAAAATGGCCTTACTAAAACCGATGCAGTCTTTTCAAAAAATTCTATCCACGCCATTATTAAACGATATACCAAAGAAGCAGGAGTAAGAAATCTGGAGCGCGAAATCTCTTCTGTATTAAGAAAAATTGCCAAAGAGATCGTTCAGACGAATGATAGAAAACTACATAAAATTTCAACAACAACACTTTTGAAATATCTTGGCCAGCATCGATTTCGAGACAGCGTCCTAGAAAAAGAAGATAAGGTGGGTATTGTTACAGGACTTGCATGGACTCAAGCTGGAGGAGAACTTCTTACCATTGAGGCGGTCACAATGCCGGGCAAGGGGAATATCCAGGTAACAGGAAAGCTTGGAGATGTCATGAAAGAATCTGCTCAAGCTGCAGTGAGTTATGTCAGGTCGCGCAGCAAGGAATTAAAAATAGAAGAAGATTTTTATAAAACAAAAGATATTCATATTCATGTCCCCGAAGGTGCGATTCCAAAAGATGGCCCTTCCGCAGGTATATCTATGTGTACAGCAGTTGTTTCTGTATTAACCGGAAAACCGGTTTCAAGAAAGATTGCCATGACAGGTGAAATTACATTGCGTGGAAGAGTGCTGCCGGTAGGTGGTTTAAAAGAAAAGCTCTTGGCCGCTCATGCCAATGGTATTAAGCAAGTGATTGTTTCAATAGAAAATAAAAAAGATATTAAAGAAATTCCCAAATCCATTCAAAAACAATTAGAGATTGCTTTTGCAGAAGATATGTCCCAGGTGCTTGAAAACGCTTTGTTGGAAAATTAATTATATAGACGTGATATAAATTCTGTCATCGCATCTTTTTCTTCTTTTGTGGCAATGCTTCTTCTAATATCCACTATCCTTTTATATTCATCCTTATCCATTAAAAGGTCTTCTTTTCGCGTTCCGGATTTGTTGATATTTATGGCCGGCCAAATTCTGTGTTCTGCACATTCACGGGAAAGAAACAGATCCATGTTTCCTGTGCCTTTGAACTCTTGAAAGATAATATCATCCATACGACTGCCTGTGTCGACAAGGATGGTCGCAATTATGGTTAAAGATCCGCCATTTTCAAGTTTTCTGGCAGCACCAAATATTTTTCTTGGAAATTCCATGGCATTGGCACCCAGACCACCTGTCATCGTTTTTCCATGGCTGTCTGTGTCAATATTGAATGCTCTAGTCATACGAGTTAAAGAATCAATAAATACAACAGAGTCCTGACCAATTTCCGCACATCGAATGGCAGTATGCATAGCGATACGGGTCATCCTCATGTGCTGGCCAATCTGTTGATCTGCTGATGAATATAGGACATGGGCATTGGTTAGCCCCCGCTGAAAATCAGTGACTTCTTCGGGCCTTTCATCTACAAGGAGAACAAATACTTTCGCATCAGGATGGTTCATTACAATCGAGTTTGCCATGTGTCGCAGTATGGTTGTTTTACCGGATTTTGGCGGAGAGATAATTAACCCTCTCTGGCCCATACCAATGGGTGTGATTATATCAAGCGCTTTACCTGTGATATCATCTTCGTTTTGAGTAAGATAATAGCGCTCAAACGGGTTAATACTGACCTGATCCTGCAAAAGAGGTGTATTAATAAAATCGTCAAAGGGAAGTTTATTAATTGTTTCAATTCTAAGTAAGGCAAGATTTGGGTTGCTTGGACCTTTTTGCTCTCCAAAACCTTCAATAAAGCTACCTTCTTTTAGATTTAGTTTTCGTATTAAGCTATTCGGGACATACGTGTTTTCAGGTTTGGGCTGGAAATTTTCTTCTATATTTCTTAAAAATCCAAACCCTTTATCCATAATTTCAAGATATCCTTGTACAGCTTCCATTACAGACTCCTTAAGTGAAATTCAGGATTAATAAATATGAACTAATGATTGATCCTCAGTATCCCATTCAGTAAATTTTTTGAGGGATATGATAGTTAAAAAGACACATTCAAGTTTTTAAGATGAAAAAATGAATTGCTGTATAAATATCAACTCATTTATAACACTTTTTATGCAAGCTTGCAAGCAAGGCAGCGGATTAATTTTTATACTAAAAAAATAACAATATTATCCTTAGCTTTATGGAATTTTAGCTTGACACATTTTTTTAATATTGATATAAATCCTTTGTTTTTTGGGCGATTAACTCAGTTGGGAGAGTGCAACCCTTACAAGGTTGAAGTCGCAGGTTCAAGCCCTGCATCGCCCACCATATATTTTAGAATTTTTGGGGGTGTAGTTCAGTTTGGTTAGAACGCTTGCCTGTCACGCAAGAGGTCGCGAGTTCGAGTCTCGTCACTCCCGCCACAAATATTAAGGTTTTTCAGATGAATCTCTGAAAAACCTTTTTTTATGCACGTTGTATTCATTCCGTTTGACATTATTTTCGTGGATTTGGACAAAAAATTCTATTCGTAAAGTCATCTGCTTTGCCGTGGGGGATTGAATTGATTTAGTTTGGTCAGTTTTTCAGCCGCATTCCTTTATTTTGAGGCATTATTTTTTAATAATAACGACTGAATTTTCACAATTTCCATATGGACAGTGAATATAGGTATCTGCCTCCTGATCATTCTTCCAGGCTACACCATCCATCAGATATCGAAATTGATATTCTTTGTTTACATTAAGATCAACTGTAGCAGAAAATGAGCCATTTTTGTAGGACTTCATCGGCGTAGCGGTTGGGTCCCAGCTGTTAAATTCCCCTACCAGATTTACTTCTTTTGCCCAGCAATTGGCTTCTTTTGGGACTCGAAAGGTTACTTTGCATACAGGTTTGCTTTTAAGATATTGCTTTTTTATGCTCATTCTTCCTTCTCCTTATTTACCATGAGTCTTTAAAATATCATTATAGTTGTATTTCTTTAAATTTAAATGCCTGCATAAAGTTTTTTTACATTTAGAAGCATATGTTGTGATTCTATTTACTTTAAATCAGACATACCTTCATTGTTCATCACTACCACAGCCACAAAAAAGTTTATTTTGAATTCCAAGAAGAGATAGTGTATGAACTTGAGCAATTGAAAAAATTCGAAATTATATAGAGATATCAATTGATTCGATAAAAAATACCATACTATAGTTCGCGATGTATTTCAAATTAATTTTAAAAATTAATTGATTTTTGTACCTCTGACGACAATTGGCAAAAACATTTTCAAACATTAATTACACATCATTACCT
This sequence comes from Desulfobacteraceae bacterium, assembly GCA_024227235.1. Classification (GTDB taxonomy): domain Bacteria; phylum Desulfobacterota; class Desulfobacteria; order Desulfobacterales; family Desulfobacteraceae; genus Desulfobacula. The sequence continues at coordinate 9,017 of JAAEKY010000574.1, forward strand.
GCCAGCATTGTCTTTTAGTAAATGGTGCTTCTTTTCTAGTCTCTGTTTAATGTTGACTAAATAGTTAAAAGTTATTATTTGAAATTTAGTAGACCCTTTAATTTTTTTGAGATATTTTATTATGACTATGTCAACATCCACACTCTATGTGATAGTCACAAATCCTTAAACAGTTTATATATTTTTCAAGGTTTATAAATGAAATCGCCAGACAAACAATCAATACTTCAAGATGCACAGAGTTCACAAAAATCAACCCTTCCAAAAACAAAAAGAAACACTCTTGTACAGAATCGACTCCACACACTTCTAAGGTTCCTTCCAGACCCGGTATTAGCATTCTCTCTCGATAATAAGGTGGAATATATCAATCCAGAGTTTGAAAAAGTCTTTGGATGGACCTTAAAAGAGGTAAAAGGGAAAAATATTAAATTTATACCTGATAATATGATTGATTTAACAAAAAAGAGAATGCAGCAATTATTAAAAAATCGGTCATCTTATAATTTTGAAACCCAGAGATATACTAAAGACGGACGAATTCTTGATATATTGATTAATGGTTCAATTTTGTATGATGAAAATTCTAAACCGTCAGGACTGGTATTGGTATTTAGGGATTTGACAGTTGAAAAACGTATGACTAAAAGCAACCAGATTATGTTCAAAATTTCTAAAGCCTTGCATCATTATCAGAAACTTGGAGATATTATTGCCTTTGTCAATAAGGAGATACAAAATCTGATATCAGTGGAAGGGGCTTTTATTTTATTGGCAGATAAATCCAAAGAGCAACTTTACTTTTTATCAGCTCAGTATCGGGACTCGGAATCAGAAAAACAATTTAAAAAAATACGATTTCCAGATAATCAGGGGGTTTCCGGGCGTGTTTACAAAAGTGGGGAACCCATGATTATTCCTGATGTCTCGAAGTGCTCTTTTTTTCTAAAACGCATCAATGATGAGACTGATCTTATCACAAAGAGTATGCTATCTGTCCCCATAAAACTAAAAGATAAAACAATTGGTGTGGTTACCGTTGCCAATAAACAAAATGGAGAGTTTGATAACATTGATATTGAACTTTTAAGCATGGTGACCAATACGATTGCGCTACCTATTGAGAACTCCAGGATACATGAAGAATTGCAGAAGTCCTATAAAGACTTGAAGACCTTGAACCATGCCAAAGATAAGGCGATCAACCATCTTGCCCATGAACTTAAGACGCCGGCATCTGTTTTGGGCGCTTCTATGAAGCTTTTAAAAAAGAAGCTTAAGGCTGTGGGGCTAGAAAATCAATTGATTGAAAATATTTTTGTAAGAGGACAAAGAAATCTGAACCGAATCCTGGATATACAGTATGAAGTTGAAGACCTTTTAGTAAAAAAAGATTTTAAGGCATACAATATTCTTAATAAACTTCTTGACGCATGCAAAGATGAGTTGACAGTTCTGATTGAAAATGAAACGGAAAATATTGATATTGTTAATCGAGTGCATGGAACAATAGAATCCCTTTTTGGCCCAAAAGATATTCAGGTTCAATCTCTATCTTTGGATAAATACATACCAAAATTGATTGAAAAGCTTAGGCCTGAATTCAAGCACAGGAAATGTCTTTTGAACATTCAGGGTGTTGATAAAACCAGTCCAGTTCATATCCCGCATGAAATCCTTGATATCATAACAATTGGGGTCATTCGGAATGCATTTGAATACACTCCAGATGGTAGCAAAATCGATATTGTCTTGAAAACTACAGAAAATTGCCCGGAATTGATCATCACTGATTATGGAATCGGATTTACTAAAGAAAAATTATATTTGATATTTGAAAATTATTTCACTCCACCAGAATCTATTGATTATTCGACAAGAAATCCCTTTGATTTCGATGCGGGCGGTAGAGGATTTGATCTTCTCAGAATACAAATTTTTTCTGAATCCTATAATTATAAAATATGGATTGATTCAAACCGGTGCAGCGTTATACCGAATGATAGTGATAGTTGTCCAGGTGATATTCACCAATGCCCGGCATGCACAAGCCAAAACGACTGTTTTAACTCTGGAGGTACTTCCATCCATATTCAATTTCAATCGTGATAAATTATTTTTATACCAGTTTTCATAACCTAAAGGTCACACGTAAATATGTTCCTTTATCCTGAAATGCATAAAGGAGTGCAGCAGAGGTAGTGTGTGTGGTAAAGATTTTCACGGATTTAATTCCTTCGGTCGGCAGAACGCTGCAGGAAAAGGAACACCCCTCGGAAAAAATCATGGATGATTTTGGAGAATGAGTGAAAATTTTTGCCACATATACTGCTGGAAACTAATTAAAATATTTTATTTCGGAACGTTAATATGAGAACAGCTATAGATAATATTTTCAGAAAGGTATAGAGCTTATACCAGTTGAAGTCCCAGTTCAAAGATCCTATTGTACAGGAATTTTTTCAAGTTCCTCAATTATTTTATTTCCCATTGTTATAGTATCCACAGCACTATCCTTTTTGTCGGTCAAATCAGCAGTAAAGATCCCTTTTTCAAGCACATTTGAAATCGCAGTTTCAATGGCTTTTGCAGCACTTGTATATCCAAGAGTATGGTTCAACATCATGGCGCCGGATAGAATCTGCGCAATGGGATTTGCAATGCCTTTTCCTGCAATATCAGGTGCGGAGCCGCCTGCGGGTTCGTAAAGCCCAAATTTATTTTCATTTAAGCTTGCAGAAGCTAATAAACCCATTGATCCAGTTATCATGGCGCATTCATCAGAAATAATGTCTCCAAACATATTGCCACACAAAAGTACATCAAATTGATGGGGATTTCTGACCAATTGCATGGTGCAATTATCGACATAAATATGATTCAGGGTAACATCTGGATAGTCGCTGGCAATTTCAGTGACAACTTCACGCCATAGTACCATGGAAAAAAGAACATTGGCTTTATCAACTGAGGTGACTATTTGATTTCGGTTTTGAGCTGCCTCAAATGCCATTCGCGCAATTCTTTCAATTTCGAACCGTGTATATACCATTGTATCAAAGGCTTTTTCATCAGGGCCTTGGCCCTCCCGCCCTTTGGGCTCTCCAAAATAAATACCGCCAGTTAATTCTCTCATACAAAGGATATCAAAGCCGTCTTTAACAATTTCGGGTTTTAAGGGTGATGCAGATGCCAAGGTCGGAAAAACCTTTGCAGGCCGTAAATTGCAATATAGACCAAAGTGCTTTCTTAAGGGTAACAGCGCCCCTCTTTCTGGTTGCTCTTCTGGGGGGAGTTTTTCCCATTTAGGGCCGCCAACTGATCCAAATAAAATAGCATCGCTTTGTTCACACAATGTTAACGTAGAATCTGGCAATGCTTTACCATGGTTGTCTATAGCAGCGCCACCAATATCAGCAAATTCGTATTCAAGGTCAAATTCATAAAGTGTTTCAGCCTTTTTAAGAACGCGTATCGCCTGTTCCATTACCTCGGGTCCTATTCCATCACCTGGAAGTACTGCTATTTTATTCAAATCTTTCGATCTCCTACTGTTTAATTAGTGATTGAACTAGAAAACTCACCCATCTGCCGGGTTGCTTCAAAATTTTGCCAAATTATAAGAGTGTCCTCATGTGCAGTAGTACACTCCGGTTTCAAGATTTCTTGCGCCTTGCATATGGGCAACTTTTCGCCCACTCACGGGTTTTCGGTCAAACACAGATTTGTAATTTTTATATTTTATATTAAATTTTGAAATATGCAATAAGAAAAGTTAGTTTTTATAAAAAAAGTTTATATATACTGGACCGAAATAAGAAAAAGTATTGTGAAAATTTATCCCTATATTGATCTGACAAGTATAAAATACGAGCCATGTATCATTCCTGCTATTTGGGATAGAAGTTTTGATTGGAAAGTATATTGAAAAATAAAACCAAGGCAGGAATTAAGCCTGCCTTGGTAGGAGATGTTTAAACTTTTAGGACTTTTAAAGCAGAAAGCCCTTTGTCATTTTCTTCTAATTCAAATTGAACGCGTTCTCCTTCTGAAAGGGTTTTGAAACCTGACATTTCAATGGCTGAATAATGGACAAACACATCGTCGCCGGATTCTTGTTCAATAAACCCAAAGCCTTTTTTTGAATTAAACCATTTGATAGTTCCTTCTGTCAAAATTTTTCCTCCTTCCTTAGTATTAACTCAATATACTTGTGAAAAATTTGCCCTGGAAAACGCTTCCAAGCAGAGCAGCCCTTGTTTATTTTAGGTTGCCGTAATAATGGATTATTACTTCATTTTAAAAAATGCAAGGAAAAAAAAGGGGCTGATAAAAAAATCAGCCCCTCTTTGAACAAAATATGGTTTTTTTTAACTATTTTCTATTACTGTATTCCGCATAAGTCATTGCTGCAGTTCTGTATACAAAATGAGCCATTTTTGAGAATGGCAAAAATGCAAACAAGTTAAAAATTGCAATTAGATGCAGGTAGTAAAAGAAATAAGAAACCGCTGCCATGTGGGCTAGACGAGCCATTTCAGTCAGCATCCCTGTCAATCCAAGTGCAAAGACAAGACCTAAAAGAAACCAGTCTTTATACGATGTGAGCTGATCATCTTTTTTATCTAATCGGCTTTTAATCATCATGGCACTACCAATGACCATTGCAACACCGGAAATATTAGCCAGCCATTTCACAGGATTCAGCTGAGAATAAGGACCAGCAGTTTGGAATATGTAAAGAACAACAAAGAATATACCGGTTACAATAAAACACCCTATAAAAGCAAATAGAACCATCATGTGCGGGGTAGACCGGTCTTTGTTGGATTCACATTCATTAAATTTGTCATGCTTTAAAATGGTTGGAAGAATTTTAATCAGCGCTTGAACCATCGCTTTAAAATCAAGAGATGTCTTATCTGTTTTTCCTTCAAGAACTGCGTTTTTATGAATATCATTCAAAAAGCCCTTGAGATTGAGAACAAAAATAAGCACTGCCGCAGTGAAAATAGGCACAAAGGTCATATCTACAAACCAGGTGGAAAAGAAATCCGCCTGGGCAATGACATGTTCTGCGCCTTCATGGGCATGAGACCAATGTAAACGCCCCCCAAGAACATCTCCAAAAATAGAATGAAATATTTTTGTCATAGTCTCTTTGTGAGCCATAGTGATATATGCAAGAATGGCAAACCAGATGGCAGGAATTCCAAGCAGAAACGGTAATTTGCTTGGGTCATTTACGGCATTTGCCAATACTTTTGGTTTGGCATATTCTGTAATAGCCGCTGATCTGATAGCAGACAGTACATCCCCAGGAGCTGCACCCCTTGGGCAAAGATCTGTACAATCACCACATTGGTGGCATAGCCAGATATCACCATTCCCTATTAGCCTGTCTTTAAGGCCCCAGGAAGCCGCAATCATTTCTTTTCTAGGAAAAGGGCTGTCTTCTGGTGCAATCGGACAAGCCACCGAACAAGTGGCGCATTGGTAACACTTTTTCAGTGTGTCGCCGCCGAGACCTCTTACTTGAGCAATAAAGTCAAGATCAGGTTGAGCAAGATATTTTTCAGTCATACTATGATACCTCCGAACTATTTTAATAAATAGTTATTATTAGAATCCTTTGAATGGGTTTGGCCCAAGGGCGTCAACTTCTTCAACAAAATCATTAATTATTCCAGGAAGTTTGTCATATTCATCAATGGCAACTTCTGCAAAAGCCACACGTTCTTCTTCAAGGGAAAGACTTGCAAGCGCGTCACCGATTTTCCCGCAACGAATTTCAGCAAGTTCAGATCCTTTAACAAAGTGGCACTGATAATCATCACCATGTTTACAACCGATGACAATAACACCGTCCATCCCTTGAGCCAGTGCATCTTTAATCCATATCGTATTCATGGAACCAAGACATCTGATCGGGATGAAACGAACATCTGGAGAATAATCGATTTTGTTCATTCCTACCATATCAAGTGCGGGAAAGGCATCGTTTTCACAGATTAGCGCTAAGTATCTTAACGGCGGTTCATCATAATCATCTTCAGATGGAACGCCAATGGCTTTAACCTGGGAACCTATAGAATCAATGCTATAGTCAGAAAAAGAGATGATTCTTTCAGGACATGCACCCATGCATGTACCACATCTTCTGCATCGAGTAGGATTGGCTTTTGGTGTTCCTTTTTCATCATCATCAAGGGCACCAAAGGGGCATTCAACCGTACATCGTTTACATTGGGTACATCTTTGAAAGAAAAAGTCAGGATAGGTCATATCACCAGATCTTGGGTGAACGGCAACGCCTTTGTTAGCGCTTTCAATACATTGAATAGCTTTAAGGGCAGCACCGGTTGCATCTTCCATAGATTCTTCAATGGTCATGGCACGTCTAATAGCACCCGCAGCATAAATACCGGTTCTTTGGGTTTCATATGGGAAACAAATATAATTTGAATCAGCATACTGGCCAAAGATATCATTATCTCTAAATCCTGGACCTTGTCTGTAGGCAAGATTTACAACAGGATCATCAGCAGTAACAGGAACCATACCGCCGGCAACGACGACCAGATCTGCTTTAATAGCAAGGTTTTCACCCAATAGTGTATTAATAGCAGTAACCGCTAAACTATCACCTTGTTGGGTAACTTCTGTAACTGAACCTTTGGTAAGGAAAACACCATCATCCTGCTGCATGCTTTTGTAAAAATACTCCTGCAGACCAGGGGTTCTCATATGTTGATAAATGATATAGGCTTTTCCATCTTCGTAGTCATCTCTCACATATTTGGCCTGTTTTAAAGCAACCATGCTGGTAACAGAACCTGCATATTCAAAATCAGCATCATCTTCATCTTTTCCAGAAGACTGGACAAAAACAACACTTTTGGCTTCTTTGCCATCTGAGGGACGAATAATTTTACCTTTTGCTGCAATTTTTTCAAATTCATCATTGGTAACAACATTGGCAAGGTCAACACCGAGGTGAGCAAATTCTTCTCCGTCAAATTCGGCAGGGCGCCATCCAGCAGCAAGAATTACAGCGCCATAAAGTTCTCCGTCAGGGTCAAGCTGAAGGATGTCTTCACGGCCTTCATTATATTCAAGGTATTTGGCATGCTGGGCTTCCACATCCAATTCTTTGCCATCTTCATCGATCAGCATTTCTTCGGGAAGCGGAAAGGGAACATCAAAGGCAATTTTTTCACCGGGTGTTTTAAATGTCACTGTGAATTCACCCGGTTGTCCAGCGATACGGGCAACTTCTGTGTTCGTTTTAACATCAATATTGGAAAGGCCTTTCACTTCAGCAACCAGATCATTTACAACAGGGGCCTGTAAAGATTCAAAAGGTTCAGCAACCGGCATTTGACTTCTCATGTTTGCAGCATAGCCACCCAGCTTGTCGGATTTTTCAACAATAGTAACTTCAGAGCCTGCTTTGGCAGCATCAAGCGCAGCTGACATACCGGTTACACCACCACCCAAAACCAGGATTTTTTTAGAAAAAGATTCTGTTTTGTAAGGTTCAGGTAATTCAACTTTTTCAAGTCTGATCATCCCCATTTTGATATAATCTTCAGCTTTCATCTGAATTTGATCAAAATGTTCTTCATCATCCTTCTGATCTTCAGTAAGCGCAGGGTATGTTTCTCGAGAATGTGGCCATACA
>JAAEKY010000575.1 GCA_024227235.1 Desulfobacteraceae bacterium
GACTCGCAAAAAGTCATTGATATTGCATCTCATGTTCGAAAGAGTTGTTCTGGTAGAGAAATTCCATTATATATTATTCAAACACCTTTAGGTGAAGTTGAGTTTGGGCATAAAAACTTTTCCTGTTAGGAACAGGAATTAAAAAGTTCTATTAAAGATTTAGGGAGAATCCGTCACGGGATTTCGATCTTACTTAAATTAATTAACAATGAAAATTCCATTTTAAAAAAGACTTGACAAACTCAAGCAAATAAAGCAATTTGAAATAGTATAACATATTGAAATGATAGAAAAAATTAGGTTTTGTTGCGTACATGGATAATTATCATTGAGTTCTGAAAATTGGAAAATTTAATATTAATCGTTCATATCGGTCAGATTCACCAGATACCAGATATTGTGGTCTCAAAATTTGATTGAAAGAGACAGATCATAGACACATTAAACACCTTTTTACTACCTCAATTGCATTTATGAAACCTTGGATTCATCCAGCACTTTCCGAACCATCTGAGCCATATCTGATTTTACGACAGGTTTCATTAAAAAGCCTTTAATACCTAATACTTCAGCCTGTTCTTTGTTTATCCGTTCGCTGAACCCTGTACAAATGATAATCGGTGTATCCGGCTGTATTAATAAAATTTCTTTTGCAAGCTGATCTCCGGTTATATCAGGCATGGTCATGTCAGAAATAACCAAGTCAAAAGAATCTGGATTTTCTTTAAATTTATTTAATGCGTCAGTACTGCTGGTTTCTACGGTTACCAGATAACCAAGGCGTGAAAGCATCTGGCCCTCAAGTTTTGCGACC
>JAAEKY010000576.1 GCA_024227235.1 Desulfobacteraceae bacterium
CCAGAAATCCAAAATTCTCCATCACGGATATACAAATATAACATATAAAGATAAAATCACAATACAATCACAAATGTAATCTATTGGAATTCTTGGAATCGACTTAAAAATAGAAAAAAGTTCGTTTTGGTGCTATAAAACAAACCAATATCAATTAATTGCTTAACTAAACATCAAAGTAGTATATGCCCGACTTATCGTTGCACCAAGAAAAAAGGCTCTTGGTTTGAAGGGTGAACGTGTTGCACACAAAAACATGCTCAGCTTGCAGCCGCTAATGAATTGGTCACTGAGTTTTGAATCATGCGCTAATTCCCGAAGATAATTGAACGGTTCGACTGTTCCATTCAACCACCATCATTATGATAGAATCTGAGCAAGGCATACCATTACCCAACGATATATTTCAGAAGGCAGATTCTATTTTTGCTGAATATGAAACCTATAAGAAAATTTACGAAAGCGATAGCACCATCATTTTCAGAGCGTTATGTAAGCAAG
>JAAEKY010000577.1 GCA_024227235.1 Desulfobacteraceae bacterium
GCCCTTACAACTTCCAGTTTTTATCTATACTATTGTTAAACAACATTAGTTTAACAAGACCTCTTTTTTATTTAAAAATAGTTTCCCATTCATAGTTTCAGCTTTGTGAACTAAATTATTTCCTTCTTTTAAAAATAGACCGGTTTGCATTCCAGAATATATCGGAGAAAGCAATATCGGATTCTCACCAACCAGTATATAAGGCAGACTGATATTGGATTTCAGGGAAATAATATCCAGTGTTGTTACCGGTTGAATCATAATGGCAATAATCTTATCCATTGTCACATCTTTTTTAAAGGTTATGATAGCATCTCCTTCAATTTTTCCTTCAGGGAGCTGGGCATGGAAATCTGAAATTTGAATTTCAAAATCCTTTTTTAATAATTCCTCATATGCCCCAAGCATTTGACGTCCAATCCCTGTCATCTGCCGTTCAATCACTTTTTTCATCAAGGCTGGATCTTGATGCGATTCTGCTACTGCCTTTATGGCGCTATTCATCATCTGCGAATAGGATGCCATAAACGATTCATATCCCCGAGCATCCAGATGGTTTATTCCGATTTGGATAAAGGCCTTTTCAATAACATCTTTTGCCAATAGTATACGATCAGAACTATACCCCATTTCTATGGATAATGATTGTTCTTCCATATTATAATCCATTGCGTAATCGCACTTTAACTTTGAAATCTCCATCTTTTCTTTGATATCACTTGCTTTGATATTATTAACCTCAAAAATGATTTCGCCATCCCAAATATATTTAGAAATCCGATTTAATTTTGAATGAAAAGAAAGGCGGTCTATATTAAATTTTTCTGAAACAGAACATCCCTCCCAGGCCATTTCAGCAAAAATATTTTTAATGCCCTTATCAAGTGAAATTTGTATCTGGCCGGGCATCATATCAATAACATCTGTACTATCTTCTACTAAAAAGCCATCTAAAGAAATGAGTGTATTTATATCGCCGGAGATTCC
>JAAEKY010000578.1 GCA_024227235.1 Desulfobacteraceae bacterium
CGTTGTACGCTCTTTATTTAGCTTGTTGTTGGCTTTAAGTGCCGCTTGATTCCAATTGGTCGCATAGTCTAAATAATCGACAGAAGCCCCCTTGTAGAGCTTTTTTTGAGCAATTTCTTGCTTGTTGTCAAAAATATCTAACACATAATTATATTCAGCCAACACTTTTTGAATGGTTTTTTGGTGGTCTTTCAGCCAAGATCGCTCAGTAAATTTCTTCTCTTTTTTTGTAAAAGGGACTTCGTCATATCTGATGTTGCCTTGTTTATCTTTCATGACTTCGCCTTTTTTATATCTTAATTCTGCATTTTCAGCATTGGCTTTTGCCATGCGATTGGTGGTCTTATCAAACCACATATCACGCTTATAGACCTTTGGAGTGCGCTCATTGGCTCTCTCACGCTCGGAGAACAGCAAGTGCATATGAAAATTGGTTCGTGCTTGGTTAAAATGCAGAGCAAATTCATAATCTCGGTTGTTTCCAAGCAGTTCTTGGGCTAACTCGTGTGAAAATTCTTCTAAAACGTCATCAGAGAAGCTTTCGCTCATTTCATTCGGCAATGCAATCACTAATTCTCTCGCTTCGTTATTTTTTTCTTGTGACTTTTGATTTTTTCTTTCAAATTCTGCATATTCTTCCCACTCAAGATCTCTTGATTTTCCCGTTAATTTTATAAATTCTTGACGGTCTGGGTTGGAAATATAATCACTTCGCCCTACGACGTTATTTATCTTTGAAACCCTTGAATACACTTTTGCCATTTCAGCACCTGCTTTCTTAAAACCACCATACCACAAAGATTGCTTCTTTTAAAGAAGCGCAAATACAACCTTATGGATAAATCCGTAAGGTTTGCGGTCTGCCGACGGCTAAAAGCAAGGTCAAGATCGTTCGTCAATCTTCGATTTCCGAGTAAAAAATATCGCTTGGACTTCGTCCGTTTGGGCTCATTTTTTAAGTGCCTTTTTTGTGCCAATTTTTCCAAATTTATTTGCCACAATATAAAATAAAAAAACCCCCTTCGCTTTTCAGCAGGGGGCAAGTTTTTTATTTCAAGAACCAAACCAACGGTTAAAGAATCCCTTTTTGGCTTCTTTTTCTTCAAAAGCTTCTAATTTCTTTTCTGTTTCTTTGGTTTCTTCTAGTTGGAGATGTTGTATTTGCTGATTGGTTTGTAAAGTTAATTGTTGCTGCTGATCGAGTAGCTTTTGCATCTGTTCAATTTGTTCATCTTTTTTAGCTAATTGTCCTTCTAAAATCTCAATCATCTTGATATCACTTTTGCTATCACTGCTATCAGATGTGCTATCAAAGATAGCATCAAGAATAAATTGATTCATTGAAACATCTTTTTCTTGTGCCAATTTCTTAACCTGATCTCTCTCAGTATCAGTGGTTCTTACGATTATTTGCACACGATTTTCTGTCAATTATCTCACCATCCTACCAATAAAATGTGATAGCTTCGTGCTATCTTGTTGCTATCATAATGATATCTTCATGCTATCTTTATGATAGCACACTGATATCTTACCGGAAACTATTGATAGGATATATTATTTTAAATGACTGAAATTAAAATGCTTTTATACTCATCTTTCTTAAATAAACTACTTGATTATAGTTTATGATATAATTTTAAATAAGATTTGAACGAAGAAGAAAGATTTTGGTAAAAGGAAAAGGAGAGATAGAAATGTATTTTGCTAGTTTTTTAGGTATTTTAATAACTCTTGTTTACGTAATTGCGATTGCACTTGGTCTGTATATTGCCATGTTGGCTATTAAAGCATTGAAAATTTATATTAGAAATAATTCATAATTTTCATCAGTTTGTCACAATAAGAATTAAGTAAAACTCACTAAATAAATTTACGTATGTTGTTCTAATCAAAATAGGGGTGAAAATAAGGACAGTTATGGGGTTCCGATTGATTTAAAAGATGATTTAATTTCATCAACAAGAAGGGTAAATAAACAATAAGATGAATGTAAAATGGAGTGAGAAAATGAGCAAACATAAAAAAAACAATTTAGAGACTGATGACAATCAAGAACTTAACAAAGCAAAGGCATCAGGATCATGTGGTGTATTCATGTTAGTAGCTATAATTATTGTTATACTTATTTTAGCTTTTCTTGGACTTTTATTAGCAAATTTTATAAACACACCTAACTTACCCAATCTATCTTAGATTGACCATCAAAGATAAGAATTTTAATAAAAGAATGAGTTTGTCTTAAAGGTAAATGAGTAAAACTCATACAAAAAATATTGGAGGAATAATTATGTGGTTAATATTTGGTGGTATTGCGATCGTCGCAACTTTCTTAAATCTTTATCTCTACAAAGCAGGTAAAAATTATCATTTAGCGATGGCGATTGGTTTGTCATTTACAGCATTAACACTCGCTGCAAGTTACAGCATGGTGTCTGATTGGGTAAACGCCGAAGATTGGTCTGCTTTATTAGATGTCGTGCCTACCATGAGCATAGCGTTTTGGGTTCTGACGGTGATATCAATTTTGTTAAATATCACGCCAACTTTTTTAGAATTAAAGAATTAAGAAGCAATACATTTCATAAAAAAGCAACAATCCTCTTAAAAACAAGGATTGTTGCTTTTTTTAATTTAATGTTAATTTGCATTGCTTATAGCAACGAGTAATTAATTATATACTAACGGTAGAAAAGGGGTGATCACTTATGTTAGGAAAAAATATTAAAACACTTAGAAAATCTAAGGGACTTTCCCAAGAAGAACTTGCTGCCAAACTTAATGTAGTGCGACAAACAATATCGAAATGGGAACAAGGGTTGTCGGTTCCCGATGCTGATATACTTATTTCTATATCGGAAGAGTTTGAAACACCCGTAAGCACTTTACTTGGAGAAACGATAATTGAATCGAAGGTCGATGATCTAAAAGTGATTTCTGAAAAACTTGAGGTCATTAATTTGCAACTCGCACAAAGAAAAGCAACAAGACGTAAAATGTTTCATTGGTTTTTTATTTTACTACTCATAGTTATAGCGGCTATTTTTACAGTTTTACTCGTAGCAAATAGTCCTTACTTGAATTGGGATTATAGTGACCCTGAAAACGCAGTTGTTGGAGTGCTTTTACACGGATTTGAGTGGGGATTTATTCGAATAGCTCCGATTGCTCTTGTTGGAGTTATCCTCGGAATTTTTTTAACACGAGAGAAAGGTTAAAAAATCTCTAATTTAAGGAATAAATCATATAATTAAAAAATTAAAAAGGAGTGTTTCAGATGGGATTTTGGTACTTTTTAACATTATTTATTGGTGTTTTTCTTTTATTTCGTTGGATATCTGCTCGTAAAAATAATCAAGCTAATAAGGCTACCCTTTTTATAAGTGTTTTTCTTATTACATTTTCACTATTCATGTTTACGCCATGGAGTGTTCAATTAATTGATCTAATATTTTCATAAACCAGTTTGTCTTAACTATAAGTATGACAAACTCAACTTTTCACCAAAAAGATTGACACAACAAGGCTAACCGCACTTTTTCCGGTTAGTCTTTTTTCATTGCAATATTTGAGTTAGTCTTAGTATCTATTATAATACAGTTATGTAAAATTGAAAGAAAAGAGGAAAATGAATGATTAGTGTCGATCCGATTCGTGATGAACAGAAAATTCAAACGATGAAAAGTTATCTAAAAGGGAAAAACTTACGCGATCATGCCTTATTTGTGGTTGGAATAAATGTTGCTTTACGCATTACCGATTTACTGGCGTTAACATGGGGCGATGTTGTTGACGAAAACGGAAAGTTTAAAGAAATTCGGCTTTTAGAAGGAAAAACCAAGAAAGAACGCCGAATTCAGCTTAATAAGCCCAGTCAACGGGCACTAGAGGAACTTCTAGGGAGCTTAGACGGCTATTCCATGGACGACTACCTCTTTCAGTCGCGAGAAGGCGCCCAGAAGCCCCTCTCTCGGCAGCAAGCACTTAATATCTTGAAAAATGCCGCGAAAGCTGTCGGTATTAAAGATAATGTCGGTACACATAGTCTAAGAAAAACATGGGGCTATCACGCTTGGAAAAAAGGATTTAGTCCAGCAATCATCATGGAAACCTTAAATCACAGTAATTTAACGGTTACGAAACGCTATTTAGGAATTCAGCAAGATGATATTAATGATCTCTATGGCAGTCTAAATTTATAGAGAACCTCTTTATTTTTGTAACACATTGTGTTACAATCTAACCAAGGAGTGATTAAAATGACTACAATTACTGTACGATTGAATGATGAAGAACAAAAATCTTTTAATGAGTACGCAAAATTACATGACCTGCCTTTATCTACTCTATTGAAAAAAACCTTAGAGGAAAAAATGGAAGATGAAATGGATCTGAAACGAATTAAAGAATATGAAGCCGATTTAAAAGATGGAAAAAGCGAAACTTATAACCACGATGAAGTAATGAAAATGTTGGATTTATAAAATGAAATATGACCTCGTTTATGAAAAAAAGGCTGTAAAAAGTTTAAAAAAATTAGATAAAGGGCAACAGCGTATGATTGCGGCTTGGATAGAAAAGAACTTAGTAGAGACAGATGACCCTAGAAGACATGGCAAAGCACTAAAGGGCGAATTGAAAGATTATTGGCGTTATCGTGTTGGAAATTACCGCTTATTAGCTGATATTAATGATGATGAAATCAAGATTATTATTGTTCATATTGGTCACCGAAGAGAAGTTTATCGATAAAAATCATTCTTGTCATTTTCCAATGACAAGAATGATTTTTTATTTAATTCCCTCTTTCAGTAGTTAGACAAAAGCTAGTTCGTGGCGAGGGTATGACCAATTCAAAAGATCGCATCAAGAAAAATTCTGCTTGGACTTCGTCCATTTACGCTCAATTTTTAAGTGCTGGTGTGTGGCAAATTTTCCCAATTTATTTGCCACAAAAAGGAATAAAAAAGAGCCCAAACGATTGGTTCGGGCCGATTCACTCTATTCATCTAAGTGTCTTTTATCACATCTGCATAGAAGACGGGGATCATGTCGCTCAAATCATTCGGGTTGATTTCAACAGACACATTTACTTTTCCAGCGCTGAAAATGATGGATTCAAACTCCTTTGCGGCTTCGTGTAACACCGTCTGGAATTCTTTCTTCATTCCAATAGGGGAGCAACCGCCATGCACGTAACCAGTCAATGGCAGCAGCTCTTTTTCCTTAATCATGCGGATGCTTTTTTCGTTGACCGCTTTCGCGGCTTTTTTCAAATCCAGTTCCTCATTTACCGGAACCATAAACACATAATACTCGCCGGCTTTGCTGACTGTAACAAGGGTTTTAAAAATCTTATGCGTTTCTTTCTTCTTTTCTTCAGAATAATCATGCTCAATATAGTCTATGCCTTGCTGTTCAAGCAGACGCATGGCATTCGTCTTGACTTGACTCATTCGAATCCTCCTCTATCATAATCGTAATTTAAATTGGGTGGGCGCCAGTTTATAAACAGCTAGTAATCCAATCGGCAGATAAATCAGCATAAAGACAGCTAGAATCGGAATGATTACCGGTAATAGGGCTACATCCGAATAGATAACAACGAAAAACAAGGACAGAAAAACAAAGTTAATCGTTGTGTACACCGGACTTTTGGTCTTCATTGATTCCGTATAAGGTTGCAATAGATAGTAAAGAATCAGATAATTTAAACTGAAAAAGACCATGAGTAAGACCTGAAAACCAAGTGTCAGTAAAAGGGCCCATAATGCAATGTTCTCTGATAAGACAAACAATAGAGTCGTGGCACTCATTAACACAAGCAAAACAGGCGTATTTAATTTCAATGCTTTGATGAACCGTATTTTAATTGACTCCATCACAATGTCCGGATTGCGGTAAAAACGGTACTTCATCAACTTGCGGTCGAGGTTATAAAAGCAAAACTTCGAAAACTCTTCACCATAATAGAAATACTGGCTAGCGATGAAGCTAATAAAGCTAATCACGTAGAGAAAGGTTTGCGAGTCTGGAATAGACTCTCCGACAACAACATACAAGATGAGAAGAGCGAGGACGCCAAAAAAAGTAAACAGGAAACGCCTGCGAATATGTTTTTTAAGGTGATGCCTGGTTCTTTCAAAGAAGTGGGCATTTAAATAGTCGATGCCAACTTTACTTTCCAAAGCTTCTTTATTTCGAATCCCTTTATAATCGGTTTCTTCCAAAGTGACACCCGTTGCATTAATAGTCTCAACGGCATTCATATGTGTTTTTAATGTCTCAAAACTTAGTGCTTGATAAGCAATAGG
Source organism: Desulfobacteraceae bacterium (assembly GCA_024227235.1). GTDB lineage: Bacteria > Desulfobacterota > Desulfobacteria > Desulfobacterales > Desulfobacteraceae > Desulfobacula. The sequence goes on from JAAEKY010000578.1 coordinate 6,315, forward strand.
ATTTAGAACATTGCCATGCTTCCAACCCAAAACACCTAAAATGCATAAAAGTGCGCTGAATAATATAAACCATACGGAAGGAATCAAGGTGACAGGAAGATAGATATCAAAATGAATGATAACACCTGACACACTCCAACTGATAACAGATGTCAGGATCATTACCCATGTCCAAAATTCTTTCTTTGGATTCAGGCCCCATCGGTAAAATTGTATGGCTGCCGCCTGAGAAAATAAGCGGATACCAGCTACACAAATAAAGAGCAGGGGAGCATACCAGACGGAAATGTCTTGCAAGTAGAAGAACACCCCACCGACGAGACTATTGAACACAATATACTGGATGTACTCAAACATAAACTGTGCCAAATAATAAGCTTTTGGTGGGATTCTAAACAGTTTGATTGCTACTAAATCCTGTTGGCTTGCTGTGTTGATAAAAAGTGTCTTACTTGCCGTGCCAGAGACCAGAACATTAAATAAAAGCAGACTGATAAAAATAGTCGGCTGAGTTAGAGAGGTCCTATCTGAAAGGAAAAGAATCACTAGACTTATAATATATAAAAAGCTGAAAAAAAGAATTTTCTTTATCAGGTTCTGAAGTACAGTAAAAACAAGCAAGAGAATCGATAAAGACTTTTTAGCTTGGGTGCCTTTATATAAACTATCTGGAATGTGCTTCCCTAAAACGGGAAACTTCTGGAAATAATAAATGACTTTATTGTAATTCAAGCGAAACTGCATATTGAAAATGGTCAAAAATAAAGCCGTCATGAGGCACTCGACTCCTCACTCAAGGCCTGTATGATTTGTTTTTCGAATTGTTTTTCCGATCTGAAGTCCTCCATGGAAGAGAGGAGACCGCCTTTTAGAAGAACCAATTCATCACACATGTCCTCCGCTAACTGAAGCATATGGGTCGATAAAATGATAATCGATTCTGATTTCAAATTCATAAATAATTGCTTTAACTCAATCCCGCTGACGACATCTACTGCCGTTAACGGCTCGTCTAGTAGAATGATTTTTGGTTGTGTGATAATCACCGTTAAAAGAGACAACTTACTCTGCATCCCACTCGAATACGTTTTTATAATGCGATGACGGCTTTCTTCATCAATACTGACAATATCCAAGTATTCATCCACACTTAACTGATTCTCCTGCTTATGTAAATCCAAGAAAAAGGAAACAAATTCATAACCTGTTAAAAACTCAGGTAAGTAATTATCTGTAAAGACCATACCGATATCTTCCGGCTTAACGGCCCGTTCTTTCCCGTCAATATGCAAGGTAAATGTCCCGGAATCTTGTTTCATTTCTTCATACAAAATATTAAATAAGGTCGTTTTACCTGCACCGTTACGACCCAGCAAACCATAAATGTTTCCCTGTTCGAAAGTATAAGAACAGCCTTTTAACACAGCCTGGTTGCCAAAACTTTTTTGAATATCCTTTAATTCTAATTTCAATCGATTCACCCAATTTCCTTTTTATACTACCCACTATACCATTTTAAAATCTTGCATTAAACAACAAAAAAAGCTCACCGCTAAAAACGCAGTGAGCCTTGATTTAATAAGTTTTCTGCTCTTTTTGTGAGTTTGTCATACTTGTCCTTAAGACAAACTCAATAACGATTTTTAGTGGATCTAATAAACTTTTATTAGTTATGAACTATGGTGCAGAAATATGTAAGGCCTTCAAACGATTTAGCACTTTTCTTAATAGAAACATTGTCTAAATCTTTGGAATAGTTTTCTTTCGAAACATATATATCTGTTTCTTTATCTAAAGCATTAAAGAGAATATCACCGGCGCTGTTTTGTGTTATGGTATTATATGCTTTTTCACTATAATATTCGATACCTTCAGCATAATCTTGAGCTATATCTTTATGATTTTGTACTCTATTATTATAATAATGAGTATCTTTAGATGGCGCTTCTCCAATGACAATTATTCTCGGATCAAGTTTATCTAAAATGTCACTTGATAGTTTCCCACTTTTCCTACCATGATGTGGTGCAAACACTATATCTACTTTGGGGAAATCAATCTCACTAGCTACTTTTTCTAGAAAATCACTTTCTAAATCTCCAAACCAAATCACTTTTATTCCATTGTTTAAAGAATATTTAATTACTGGAGATAAATTGTTTGTATTCCCTCCTTCTGAAGCAGCTTTTAACACCTCTTTGTAGTTTTCATTTTCCGTATCTGGCCATAATACAGAAATTCCAGAGCTACCTCTTTCATCATCGGATTGATTCATCCATTTTCTTTGTATTCCTTTTTTGATGAAGAATGCTTTGTCTGAGTCTCTTAGCTCACAATATTTTTTAAAATCTTTTGTCTCATCATCTTTTTTTGTAGCTTTATTTTTCACACAATAAAAATTAGAAATTCCAATTTTATTTTGTATTTCCGTCAATCCTTTAATATGATCTTCATCAGGATGAGTTGAAATAAATCGATTTATTCCTTTCTTGCTACTTTTCTCTTTAATTTCTTTAAGTATCTCTTCCTGTCTTTCATCATCATTTTTTAAGTAACAATCTATAATCGTAAAGTTATCTGAGTAATGATTTATATAAAACATATCTCCTTTTCCTACCGCGTATGACATAATCTCACTCATTATTCTCTATTCCTCCCTCGTAATTTGTATAAATTTGAATCCTTTTTTTCATATAATTGTTTTCATATAATTGTGTTGTCTTTTATAGGAAATTCCAAATAATACATGTATGCAAAAATACAATATTATTAATATTAAATTTTCTATAGTGAAAGTTAAACATGTTCGTATAATCATTTTAAAAGTTAGTAGTAAAAAAATTAATGCAAATATAGAATACATATTTTTTATCCTAAAAAAAACTTCTATTTCGTTGTCCTTCTTTTTAGCAGAGAGATAATCTTCATATTTTTCATCCTGCATTTTTAGTATTCTTCTTAAAAAAGGTTTAAATACTATACTACTTATTCTACTTAAAACTATTCCTACAAATGTATATAGTAGTAACTGTACAATAACATCATAACTAAAAACTTTAAATGAAATTA
>JAAEKY010000579.1 GCA_024227235.1 Desulfobacteraceae bacterium
CCAGTTTTGGTGAGGACTTATCGAGATACTTTCTGATCGAGAAATCGGAAAAATCCGCCCGCTCTGCGCTGGCGCCACCAGCACTGCTGGCAGTGGTTGAAACGGTTTGCTTGACACCCATTCCATGCCGGATAATCTCAATCCATCCATGGTGTTTGTCATCCGTACTTTCACCATCGATACCATCAATTTTAATAAAAGCATCATACGCCATAAGTAATTATCCTCCACATGCTGTATTTTTTTTAAAATTAGGTGGTTTTAGGATAGCTGATATTTTTTTTGGTAACCAATGACTCGTTTGGGCACCATGACTTTGTGCACAGAAAAATTGATCAACTATACTTTTACAATTATACTTCTGCCATCTGAAAAATATTTGCCGGATGCAACGGCTAAACCGCAACAATGGCAGGTATAATCGATGCAGAAGTAATAATGCAAAAAAGCGCTTCGGGCCGACAATTCCATAGAAGGAAGGGGCTGGATATGGCCGGATTCAAGTGTTTTTATATTCGAACGGTTTTTATTTACTATGAAATGGTCTAAAAGGCATCTCTACTAAGTTTGATTTGAACCGGTCCTCTAATATCTTGATCTTAAA
>JAAEKY010000580.1 GCA_024227235.1 Desulfobacteraceae bacterium
AAATTAAGTAATACCAAGTTCTTTTAATCTCTTTTTCATTGGGATACCATTCTTATCAAACCCTCGAATTTTATAATATTCTGGAAGCATTTTATCCAACGGCACAACCTTATTGTCATCATCAAAGTCACGACCCTGTGCTAAAAGCCTTTCCGGTAAGGTATCATCATTGTGATCTATTCCTTCTTTAGCATTCATATATCGCTCCAGCATATGGATACGCTCACCAGCTTTTAAAAACTCACTGTTGGATAGATTAATGCCTGTTACAGAAATCCAAAGATCTGTATAAGTTGAAAAATCAATGAGAGGAATCGCTACTATGGGAAGGTATTGCATAAACAATCCCAAAATAAAACCAGGTAAATACTTTGGTAAAGGAGTTTCCATGAGAAAAGAATACATGGTAAACTGACAAGTCTGTAAAGAATTAATGCAACAACTTAAGTCTTCCAAAAACTTCACCCACTTTACCTTGCTATAGCATGAGTCTGTTTTTAATAATCTAAAGTAAACTTCCTGGAAAACGAGATAAGAAGAAAGATGGCACCCTCCTCTGTTAGCAACTGCATAGGCGAGCCCCTGTCCAAAAGATCCTCTTGGGTCATATGCTGCTATTTCCATTCCTTTTACATGCATTGCAAAATCTTCCCCACCAAATTCTGAAGATAAAACCCTTGTACCCTGGGCCATTTTTGCCCCAAAATCTTTCATATTTGCAATATCGTAAATTGCTTGTACTATTCCGTGTTCTGATCCAAATTTTAGATCACTTTTAATCAGACCTTTTGAAGCAGCCTCCATGACCCAAGCAAGAGTACCACCAGTTGAGATAGTATCTAATCCAAGCTTGCCACACACATGATTAAATTGCGCAATTATGTCTAAATCAAAAATCCCAAGGCTTGTTCCCAGAAGCCCGATTGTTTCATATTCAGGCACAGACATTTCCCCTGTCTTAAACTTTCCTTTATGGCCGCAACGAATGGTGCAGGGTTTACAGGTATGATGTGAAGTATTATGCTTTTCTGCCATAAACTCACCAGACACTTTTTCACCTAATTCATGCTTGCCGTCCTGAAAATTATTAATCGGTAAAATACCCGCCTCAAGGCAATAACGGACATTTGCACTAGTTCCAAATTTTCTGTATTTATCAGTGATATTATTCTGTTTAATGTATTTTGCTGCCCTGGTTTTTACTTTTTTGAACAGCTTGGGATTTTTAGGTTTTATCATATAGGCGCCACCTTC
>JAAEKY010000581.1 GCA_024227235.1 Desulfobacteraceae bacterium
CTGTTGATTATATTTAAGTATCATATCCTCGGAATTCTCTAAGCAAACGCTTTGACTTTTATTTTATCTTCGTTTGTAAAGCCTTCCAAAGATCATACTGCGCTTGTTGAATAAGCCAGCTTTCCGTAAGGAATTCTGGGGACATGTTACAGTTTTTTTCTGGGTCTGCCAGGTTGCCCGGGTCGTGGATTGTTTCCAGTAAGTTCCTCTACAAGGGAATAAAAACCATCAGGACCAAATGGCCTGCCTGTCCTTGTTTTTTCTTCTATTTGACTTATTTTTTCCGTTTTTGTTGATAAAAATCTTTTCCAATCGTTTATGTCAGATAATAATGAAGATTCTCTGATAAGAGGATCGTGTATTACCTTTTTGCAATGAAAGCCAGCACTTGACCATTTATATTGCCATGGATATTTCACAATCTTTGCCTTTACCGGATTCTGTTCTATGTACCTTACAGATGCCAATAGATATTCACCTGTGTAAACAGGACATGATGAAAACCGTCCCTGAAAAAGAAAGCCACGAACGTTGTCTCTAAAATTTATCATCCTGGTATATCTTCTGTGTGCCTCACCAACAGCTTTAGCAAGGCTGTCTTCTTTTTCCGGAACAGCCAGAAGATGAATATGATTTGTCATGAGACAATACGAGATATAGGTTACACCAAATCTTATGGATTGTTCTTTTAAAAGATTCAAATATTCAATCCTGTCTTGTTCCTTAAAAAAAACATCCATAGACCGAACACCTCTTTGAACAATATGATGAGGGTAGCCTGGGACAACTATTCTTTTCATTCGTGCCATATGAAAAATAATACCTGATAAACAAAATAAGTCAATAAAAAACCGTATCATGTCCCCGGAATTTTTATGCCCCCGGAATTTCCCAACACAGCTATTTGCTTTTTTTGTTTAATGCGCTACAATAAAACAAATTTAGAACTTTATAATTTTGTTGAGTTGAATGGATATGGGCTAAGTAATGTTAAAATTCGAATGGGATACTAAAAAGGCTAAATCCAATTTAAAAAAGCATGGCGTTTCTTTTGAAGAAGCAAGCACAGCTTTCAGAGATCCATTATCATTAACTATTGAGGATCCTTTACATTCAAATAATGAAAAAAGATTTGTTCTTATTGGGATTGCATATAATAAGAGGACATTGGTTGTAGTACACACAGAAAGAGAAGAAAACATAAGAATTGTCAGTGCAAGAAAGGCGACCAAAAGAGAAAGGGAATATTATGACAGCGATATCTAATGATCAAAAAATACAAAAAGAATATGATTTTAGCACTGGAGTTCGAGGAAAATATACTAAAAAATATCAGGAAGGAACTAATGTTATAATAATTGATCCAGATGTGGCTGAATTTTTTTCAGATGAGGGTTCCATCAATGATATCCTTAGGTCATTAATTCCAGTGATCAAAAATCAGGAAAAGAAAATAGCAAGATAATTAAGTATCGTGTCCCCGGAATTCACGTGGGACAACTATTCTTTTCATTCGTGCCATATGAATAATAATACCTGATAAACAAAATCAATCAATAAAAAACTGTATCATGTCCCCGGAATTTGGAATTTTTTATTTATACAAAAATAGCATTTAGAAGGAGTTGTATTACATTATTTATACGCTCTTAAAGATTAAAAAAACAATTTATGGAGATTACAGCAAGCAAGAGTCAAGGGCAGACTTGGTGTTATTTTTTTTGATCTATTGTACTTGACCCCTTTACTGTGTCCCTGTTAGGGGGAAAAATAAAATTATTTGCATATTCGTCAAAAAGATATAAAATCGAATGTAGAAAAATTAATCAGTAAACAATCATTATAACAAAGGTAGGGACGGAAAATAGAACAATGGTCAACAAAGAACAAATTATAGTCCTTTTAAAAAAATATAAAAACGAACAAGCTTCCAAATTTGGGATAACAAAATTAGGCGTTTTCGGCTCTGTTGCGAGGGGATCTTCTACTAAAGACAGTGATATTGATATTGTTGTTGAGTTGACTAAGCGAAATCTTTTAAACAGAATAGGATTGCAAATGAGTTTGGAGGATTTTCTTGGGATGCCTGTAGATGTCATAGCTTATCGGGAAGATTTGAGTGTGCTTTTAAAAGAGCGTATCAAAAGGGATGTAATTTATGTATGATCATGAGATTCTTACTGATTTGTTAAATAAGTTGCAGGATTGTTTAAACAAAATTCAATTAAGGTTCAAATCTGTAAATACTGTTTCAGATTTAACAAATAATCCCACAGGCACAGAACGTCTTGATCTGTTGTGTATGCCGCTGATTGTGATCGGTGAAATGGTTAAAAAATTGACAAAATAACAGATCAATCTTTTTTAAAACAATATTCTGATATCCCCTGGGGTGAAATAAAAGGAATGCGGAATATAGTGGTTCATGATTATTTCAACATTGATGCAGAAGAAATTTTCAATACATGTATAGAAGACATACCAAAACTTGCCAAAACTGTCGATACAATTATATCAGATCTTGAAACAAACAAAGGCTCTAAATCCAATAAATGAGGAACAAAAGAGTAAGAGTCAAGGGCAGACTTGACCCCCTCATTAAGGAAATTGTTCCCAAACACAAGTGTTTTTACTGCCTATATCACTGTTTTTAACATCAAAAAACGCGTTATAGGCTGCAACCTCCTCTTTCAATTCATAGCCTCCTTCAGTCGATTCAATTCTTCTGCCTTTAGCTCTTATGGCTAATCTATCTTTTATTTTTGAGACAAAATCCTTTTTGCCAACAGCCAGGCTTTGGGTCCAGCAATTTTGTTTTTTATATCGGTTGCCGGCAAGTATATTTTCAACCAGCGCCTCATGCATGAATTTAAATGTTTTAAAGGATTTATAACGGCATAGTTTGATTAATTTATCATGATCAATAATGGCGCATTTTCTTTTAGGTTTCTGGATTTCATTATACCCGCTGAACCGCCAGTCTTTAGGGTGATCTACAACACCGGCGCGAACCATATTCAGATCTATATACACCAGACAGCTCAATAAATGTTCGCCGGATTGAATGGCAGTTGCATGATATCGATCTTCCCAGAAAGCCCCTTTTCTTTTTTTTCGTATATTGTATTCCTGGGCACACCGGCCGGCCACAAGTTGGATGGTTTTGGAAATGGTGTTTCTATCTTTGTCATCGGCCAATAACAAATGAATATGGTTGGATGTTACCACATAGTTTAAAATAGTGGTTTCATATCTGCGTTTGGCTTCAAAAAGCCAATGCAGCCAACGGCGTTTATCTTTATCAAATTTAAGAAGAAATTCTTTTTTATGGCATCGATGGGTGATGTGCCAGATTTGACCAGGGATGTAATGTCTGTTAGCTCTTGCCATGGTATGAATTGAGCCTGAATTTCTATATTGTTGTTTTTACCCCTGAAAACGTCGATATAGCCTGGTTTTCAGGGGTTTTTTGAGTGTTATTTTTTATGATTACAGCCACTTACCTTGGTCCGACCCCCGGTCTGTGACATAATTTGGCAAAAAGTACGACCAGAATTTGGCAAGTAACATTTAATAGGTATGGTGTCCCCCGAATTCATCTTGTCCCCCGAATTCATCTGGTCCGACCCCCGGTCCGTATTGATAATTAAGTATCGTGTCCCCGGAATTTCCGTACTTTCTCATAGGCGGAATTCTCTCATTCGAATTCTACCAACTTGCCATCACACTTTGGACAAACAGGTATTTGAACATATTTAGTTTTGTATCTGCTTTTACAATTCTGGCATATCAATTCTTCACTATCGAAAAGAAATTTTTGTTGAGTTAATTTCTCCTTTACTTTTGGAAGAAATGAAACAATTAAAAAACATGTGCCAAAAAAACAAAACAATAAAGCAGTAAAAGGTGTTACTTCAACTCCATATCTACCACTATACCCTCTGGAATACATGGCAGCACCCATAATTATTGAAAGAATAGAAGTAATTCGAATAGTCAATAATGCAGATGAATTATTCATGTCACACCTATAATTAAGGGTTTAAAATTAGTTTCTGGGTGTTTAAGATTTCACCTACCTCCGCGCCTATAGCACCAGCAGGGGAGTTGGCATGTGCTGTGCCAGGTAAAACAGACGTAGTGAAATCAAGTGATTGTTGAGGGTTAGTTAAAATATAACTTACACCTAATGTATATATTTCAGGTGCGAACCAGCCAGTAACAAAAGCACTAGCACCTAGCAGAATATAAGCTCCACCTTCCGCCCCAGTTAACGGTTGGTGAAGGCGATTTATGTAAGGCGACTCTCCCGCATATTCGGGTGGTTTATGAAATTCTCCGTTTTGACGTTTTTTCCATAGTTCATGCTCATTTGCTTTCTGTTTTTTGCTTTTCCCACAATGATTATACAAATACCCAGCCGCACTAGTAATCGCTCCTTGTTGAAGACCATCACCAAAATCACCACCATATATTTCAGAAACCATGCCTCCGGTAATTCCACCTACTAATGTTGTTTTTGCGAAATCATCGATATGGAATCCAGGTCTTCCAGTTATACCCATTTTCAAA
>JAAEKY010000582.1 GCA_024227235.1 Desulfobacteraceae bacterium
ATCAAAAGAAAGGGCTCCTCCGGCAATAAGGCAATGAAGATGAAAATGATCAATAAGTTTTTGTGACCAGGTATGCAAAACACATATAAATCCGACTTGCCCTTCGAGTCGCCATTGTGGGTCTTTTGCAAATGTCTGAAGTGTTTGGCTTACAGCGACAAATAAGATGTTCAACATAATTTTTTTATTCTTCAAGATGATTGGATTAAGTTGATGTGGCAGGGTAAAAACCATATGAAAGTAGTTACAGGGTAACAGGTCAGCCTTTCGATCATTGAGCCATTTTTCTTTAACCATGGACTGACATTTTGGGCAATGCCTGTCCCTGCATGAGTTATAGGAGATCCGCTCAAAGTCACAATTATCACACTGCTCTATATGCCCCCCTAACTGGGCTGTCCGACATGCTGTAATATGGTGCATCGTTTTGAGTTCTTTATAAGAAAGAAGATTCTTCTTCTGATAATCCTTGCCGTAAAGACGAAAAATATCTGCAACTTCCATTGCGTTTTTCATTTTTGTTCCTCCTGATCTCCAAACATAAAATCAAGAGGGCTTTTAATAGCTGTAATTGTTTCATGCACCAAATGAAGATAAATCAGAGTGCTTTTTATTGACGAATGGCCAAGAAGTTTTTTGATGGTGAAAAGGTCTGCTCCCTGATTAAGAAGGTGGGTGGCAAAACTATGCCTCAGGGTGTGTACCCCTTGTCCTCTTTTTATGCAGGCTTTTTTTTTGCTTTGACATAAGCTAACCTGGCACCTGCATAACTTAAGTGCCTTCCATGGCTACCAGAAAAAAGCCATTTAACAGGCTTGTGTCTCTGCCAATAAACCCTGAGTTCATCAAGCAGATGCGTTGATAAGAGAGTATATCGATCTTTTTTGCCTTTTCCTTGGTCAACTCTGATCATCATTCTTGAAGGATCACTTTCAATATGTTTGGGCTCTAACCTTATTGCCTCGCTAACTCTGAGCCCTGCACTGTAAATGATTTTTAGTAAAACCCGATGTTTTAGATTGGTAGATGCTTCAAACAATCTTTTTACTTCCTCCACACTCAAAATTTGCGGAAGTTTTTTAATTCTTGGCCGAGGCGGCAATGTAAAAGTGGTTTTATCCCGTTTTAAAACTTTTTTATACAGACAGGCCAGTCCTGAATAGTAAATATTGCAAGTTCCCCAGCTAAGTTTTCTATCTTTGATCAGGTGAAGAAGATACTCTTGAATTTGCTCATTATTAAGCTGATCTGGGGATTTGTTATGAAATTTTTTCAGATCAGTGGCTATTCGCACATAATTTCTAATTGTTTCCTTTGAATACCGGTTAAGAATCATGTGATTGATAAACTGCGTTTTTAGATCGTTACTCATGATGATACCTCCTTGGAAAAAGTTATAGGCCAGTCTTACTGCCGATAGGAAGTATTATAAGAGTTTATAACCAAAATGAAAAATCTAATTCATTGTTTTGAAATGGGCGGGATCACTTTCGCGAAACGGTTTAGTTTATGCAATATCTTTGAGTTAAAATTAATGTAAATATCATTGAGTTTGAGGTTTTGATTAAATGCTTTTAACAGGTCCAGTTTGAACCTTACTGTAGCTGGCTTTAATTCACTGTCTTGTTCATGTTCAATAAAAGCTCGAAGATCACCTCTGGTTTCTGTTATTTTTTCAAAACAGTACTCCTTTTTTGTACTAAAATTTAATTGAATAAGAATCATGATTTAGGGAGGATTTTAATCTTATTTTAAATATCCTCCCCTTTTTGAATACTCGTATGGATGAGAGTTGATCTTCCTGCAGGTGTTTGAAATATTACAATTTTCTTATCTGTGAGAATACGGGGATTTGCAAAGAGTGAACGAGGTTCCGAAGTATTTAATTTGAGACAGTCTGAATAATTCGATCTACATCCTGTGCTAGTGTTTGAGATGCCGCCACCACAAAAGAATAATCATCAATTTTAGTTAAAAAACGTTCTTCATTTTGACTGCGCTCATAAGCGATTGTCAGTTCTTTTGTGGCATCTTTAAGCTTAGTATTTGAAAGTCCTTTTTCATTTACCAATGATTTTAGATTAAAAACCTCACCTTTTTGAACCCAAGCAACACCGAATTGTTTAGGCGGTTTGCCAATAAAAACATACGTTGCACTGTCTGCTGGAACAATTTCAAGAGAATCTTTGATTGTACCGGCAAGATCTTTTAACGGCTGTCTTACGTCATCCAATTTTTTTGCAATGGGGTGTGTTGGCTCAAGTGGGGCATATGTTTTGCTTGAACCAAAAATTTTGTCAAAAATACCCATTAGCTCCTCCTTTCGTTAGTAAGTTACGGCGAGCTTTTAGGTATAAATGCCAATAGTGCAGCTTCAACTCCAGGATTCAGGATGCATCTACACCTGCATCGCCAGGGATTTCCTGTCACTGAGTTACCCTATAATTAATAACAATCTTACAGTATTGTCAAGGACATTGTGCAACATTAAATTCATATAAGGATTTGAAATCACGACAATAATTCAAAAATATCGTTCTTGATATATATACATCAGAAGTATTCTAAAAAATATGACCCATCAGGTGATGTATAACTATTCCCATTAAGTTTTTAGTTTTGTTTAAGCCTGTTCACAGATATGTGAAGAAATAATGGTTTGAACGGCATCGAATTGAAAATTCTTTCTGGCAGTTGTTATAGGTAAAAAATTATTATAGTGTAACCACAAAAACTGAGGAGCAAACTTTATGGCATTGAACACAGAACAGCGCAAACAAGTGGCAGATATTTTAAAGCTACATAATTATACAGACTACAAGTGGATTGACCCGAAAAAGATCATTGTGTCCCAATGGGTACGTCTGAAGTGCAAGTTCGGTTGCGGAGAGTACGGAAGAGGCGGTGCTTGTCCACCCCAAACGCCATCTGTTGCAGAATGTAAAGAGTTTTTCAGTGAATATGGTGATGCTGTAATTATTCACTTTGAAGGTTTGTTGGATAAACCAGAGGACCGTCATGCATGGTCGGCCAGAATTAATGCCAAATTGGTTCAACTGGAACGTGCTGTATTTACTGCGGGTTTTGAACGAGCGTTTCAAATGTTTATGGACTCGTGCTGTTTTTGTAAAGATTGCACAGGCAGTCGAGAGACATGTGAACAGCCACGTATGGCCCGCCCGGCTCCAGAGGCCATGGCTGTCGATGTTTACTCTACGGTGCGTCAAGCTGGATTCACGATCAATGTGCTTTCAAATTATAACCAAAAAATGAACCGATTCGCATTTTTGATGGTTCATTAGCACTCAACACTATTTTCCTATGGTTGACTGCGATATACCATCCAAAGAGTCAACAATAGTCCTAAGCAGAACTCTCAATCTTTCAAATAATCCAAACATCTTTTAAGTTAAGAATAATCCTATTGTTAAGTCAGTCACCCCAACCAATGGGTCAAATCAGCTACGATGTTTGGATATTTTTTTTGCCTGCCTTGTACTCGAAATATTTTACAGATTTTTGGTCAAACACTATTTTGGAACAGGTTTTTTCCCTAACGGTGCAAAACAAACCCCTGCCAGCCTGAAATGAGCAAACCCAAACGGGATACCAATAATGGTTATACAAAGACTGACACCGGCAACAATATGAGATATAGCAAGCCAGATCCCGGCAAGAATAATCCACAAAAAATTGGC
>JAAEKY010000583.1 GCA_024227235.1 Desulfobacteraceae bacterium
ACTAATTAAATATTTTTTTTAAAGGAGAAGACAAATGTCTAAGATTAATTTTGGTGGAGTAGAAGAAGTAGTTGTTACAAAAGATGAGTTCAGTATTGAGAAAGCAAAACAGGTATTAAAAGATGAAGTAATAAGTGTAATAGGATATGGTGTACAAGCACCTGCTCAAGCTAAAAACATGGTAGACAATGGTTTTAAAGTAATTATCGGTCATGATCCAAAAAGACCAGGGTGGGAAAAGGCAATAACTGATGGATGGGTTCCTGGAGAAACTCTTTTTTCAATGGAAGAAGCAGCCCAAAAGGGAACCATAATTCAGTATCTTGTATCTGATGCTGCCCAAAAAGCGTTGTGGCCTACTTTAAAACAATACCTTAATAAAGGGGATGCTCTATATTTCTCCCATGGTTTTTCAATTGTTTTTAAAGAACAGACAGGAATTATCCCTCCTGAAGATGTAGATGTAATCCTTGCAGCACCAAAAGGATCTGGCACAAGCGTCCGGGCAAATTTTCTTGGTGGTGAAGGCATCAATTCAAGCTATGCTGTTTTTCAGGACTATACAGGAAGAGCAGAAGAAAGAGCTCTTGCTATTGGTATTGCAATTGGTTCAGGATATCTTTTTCCAACAACTTTTGAAAAAGAAGTTCATTCAGATCTTACAGGCGAACGAGGTGTTTTAATGGGTGCCCTTGCAGGTAT
>JAAEKY010000584.1 GCA_024227235.1 Desulfobacteraceae bacterium
CAACGATTGAAGGCCTCTCAGAAAAAATGATCTTTATTGGTGCCAGTCCCGACAAGTAGGAAAAACTACAGGAAAATTGTTCAATAGAATCAAGCCTTTTGAAGAACTAAATATCCCTTTTTTATTTCAAGTTGTTAAAAAAACAGATGTGGACCTGCAGGTTGAGAATGTCCGTGTTATTTCAGCAGACCGATTTCTTTTAGCGCTTATTTAACCATTTTCTCAATAATGGTGTTGATCAGAATTGCTATTTATCTGAGGTGGAGTATTTAGGCTGTTTTATAGAGCGGTTCTATATGCTCCACCAGGGAATGGCAAAAACATCGTCAGAAATATATGACGGACTTTCTGTGGCACAGATCACCAGCCCTTTTTGAATGTTTTCATTTGGGAAGCATTCTTTCAATGACCGTATTCCCATAATATCCCTTCGCGACGGGTTTGATTTTACCTTGATTTCTATGGGATACAATTTTGAGTTAATTTCAAGTATCAAGTCGACTTCTGCGCCTGAATAGCTCCTAAAATGGAAAAAATTTGGTTTTACCGGCCATGATTGCACAGCCTTTATAATTTCCATTACTATATATGTCTCAAATAAATTTCCTATCATGGGATGCTGACCAATGACATCTGGTGTGCTTATCCGTTGCATATAACAAGCAAAACCGGTGTCTGTGAAATATCCTTTTTCTTTTCCGGCTATTCTTTTTACAGCATTGCGGGAAAAAGCCGGAACAGAAAACCATTGAAAGGTTGATTCTGCGACCTGGGTCCATGCCAGAGCTGTCTTTCGGTCAATGCCGAGTTCCCGGCCAATCTGAGTATGGTTGATTTCCTGACCTGTATAGGCAGCAAGAATACCGATAAATTTGCCAAAATGCTGTAGTGAACCAATATTTGATACTGTACGCACATCACGTTCAATGTAAGTCCTGAGATATGACTCAAAATAACCTGGTACAAGGTGATCTGGAAATTCAAGTAATTTAGGATAGCCTCCGCGCCAGATAAACGGAAAAAGGCTAGTTGCTTTTTCAAAATATTTATATCCATCACCCCCGGGGTCATCAGAAAGCCAGTACTCTAGAAATGAAGGATTGTTTGTTCCTTCCAACTCTTTCTTTGTCATGGGTAAAAGATTCAAAATCGATACTCTCCCGGCAAGAGACTCAGATATATTTTTTAAAACAGAAAGATTCTGAGATCCACTGAAGATAAACATGCCGTTCTTTTTTTCCATATCTACTTTTCTCTTGATGGAATTCAGCAGTTCAGGCGCATATTGAATCTCATCGAGAAATAAGGGGCAGGGATTATTCTGGAGAAAAAAATCCGGATCTTCCCTGGCATTTAAAATATCTATTACAGGATCAAATACAATGGTTTTTATTCGATCTTTAAACAAATTTTCAATCAATGTCGATTTTCCAACTTGTCTTGCTCCTAAAACCGCGATAACAGGATAATATTGAAATACCTCCAGGATGTATTTTTCTATAAGTCGATGCTTATATTGCATAATAACTCTCTAAATTTTAACAATTTTTATATCGAATAATAGCAGTTCAATTCCTGTTTTTCAAGATAAATATTGATATTTCTCTTTTGTAAAAGCCAAAGACTCATCCGTGGCGGTCAGGGTTAGATCCAGATCTTCCTGGGTATATCTATAGCTGATATAGGTCCAAACTTTTGTTTCCCCGCCAAAGGCCTGGCCCATATTTAAACAACACCATGCTGGAATCAGGCTAAAGATATTATTGCTCCTGAATATAAAAGTTCCAACTATTACAATTGGGATAACAGGGATGTTAGAAAAAGCATATTAAAATCCGGTCAGCCAGCAGTGCACGCCTCGACCTATACAGACGGGGTGGAGATTCAATGATGGGAAGATACCATTATTATAGATTGCACCTATTTTCTTTTGCAGAAAGCTGTTCAATAATGGTGTCGATAAGGATATCAGCCACCTTTTCTTTTTCCATTAAAGGAATATCAACAGATGATCCATCCTTTATAAAAAGCTTTACCTTATTTGTATCTGCCTTAAACCCTGAATCTTTTGCACCCACAATGTTCGCAGCAATCATATCAAGATTCTTTTTCTTCATTTTTATCAACGCATTTTTTTCAAGATCATCTGTTTCTGCGGCAAACCCAACCAGGAATTGTTTATTGGTTTTCTTTTTTCCAATACGCTTTAAAATATCTGGATTTTCTGTCATGGAAATGGAAATATCTTTTTTGCTGTCTTTCTTCTTAATTTTACTTTTTTTAGGATCTAAAGGCTTATAATCGGCAACCGCGGCAACTTTTATAATGATATCAGCCGAATCAAGATTGGCAAGCATTTGATCGGCCATCTCATCACAGGTTTCCACATGAATACAGTCAACATTTACAGGGGGATCAATATTAACAGGTCCTGAAACAAGCATCACCTTTGCCCCTCTTTTTTCACAAGCCCTTGCAATGGCATATCCCATTTTCCCTGATGAATGATTACTGACAAATCTGACTGGATCTATGGCTTCGACAGTCGGCCCTGCTGAAATAAGAATATTTTTACCATCCAGATCCTTTTTTGTCAGCATGGAGCAAATTCTGTCTAAAATAAACCAGGGTTCCGGCAGTCTGCCTGTCCCCACTGTTTTGCAAGCTAAGGCCCCAGAATCCGGATCAAGAATGTGACAGCCATCTTGTTCAAGAATATCAAGATTTCGCTGCACCCGGATATTTTGATACATATCTGTATTCATGGAGGGGCAAATCATAACCGGGCTGGTTACTGCAAGCAGTGTCGTGGACAAGGCATCATCTGCAATCCCGTGGGCAAGCTTTGCAATGGTATTTGCAGTAGCCGGCGCAATAACAGCCGCATCTGCCCCGGTTGCAAGATCAATATGCTTAACTGAAGAGTGGGTATCAAAAAACAAATCCGACAACACCGGATTTTCAGATAATACTTCAAATGTTGTCTTACCCACAAATTCTTGGGCACTATCCGTCATGATGACATGAATGTTAGCCCCTGTTTTCTTCAACAATCTTAAAAGCTCAACAGCCTTATATGCCGCTATCCCGCCTGTCACCCCAAGAAGGAGGTCTTTACCCTGCAATATCATTATTCAATCAGATTTGATTCGGAAAAAGAGGGTTCTGCCGATAATGTCGGCGCAACACCCACCTCAACATAGGTATAGATCTGCTCATCCCGAATGGTAATAACACTGGTTCTGGATGCTTTTTGAAATACCATAATCGTAGTCCCAGGTGATTTTAGCTGACTGATCACATTCCAATTATCTTTTTGCATATTATTATTAAAAAAATTAAATATTGACCGTCTTTCAACCCTGCCTTTCAACGTAATGATACCGGATGTAAATCCTGGCGCGGAGACAACAACTGTTCTGTCTTTGACAATAGAAAGCTCCAAGGGAATAAGGACATCTTCAAAATCATAATAAATAGCCGTTGTTTTTTTGGATTTAGGTTGATCCCCATCGGGCTTAGCATCTTCAGGTTTTTTAGAAAAAGTATCCCCCAGACAACCTGAAATAAAAAGCGCCATCATCAGAACAACAACCATATTAAAAATAGATTTGATACACGGTTTCATACTGCCTCCTAAATCCTGAAGTTTCAATTCGATTAATGAATAATATCTTCTAAAACTATTTGCCTGAAATGTCAATTGTGTGATGCGAATCATCATCACAAATCTGCATGGAGTTGGCCCCTTACTCTGCCCAATGGTTCTCATTGAATTATTCCGCCATCAATTAGTAAATCTGCTACAAATTCTGCAAAAAATTTTTGAAAATCTTCAGTTAAGTATACCGTACTATCAAACATTTCTATTTTCATCTCTGATCGATTAATAGCTGAAACCAGAGTATATCCTTTGGATTGTATATAGCTATTTTGCAAAGCCCTAAATGTAAAAAACTCCTCGGAGGTAAAATCACCTCCTCCAAAGTGTATCAATGA
>JAAEKY010000585.1 GCA_024227235.1 Desulfobacteraceae bacterium
ATAAAATAGAAGGGATTGTGAGGTGTCCAATTATGCGATTAGATAAATATTTAAAAGTATCCCGCATTATCAAGCGGCGAACTGTTGCTAAGGAAGTGGCCGATAAGGGTCGAGTCAAAGTCAATGGAATACTGGCCAAGTCCTCAACAGATTTAAAAATAGATGACTTGGTAGAAATTCGTTTTGGCAACAAACTCTTGACTGTCAAGGTTCTAGAAATGAAAGATTCCACAAAAAAAGAAGACGCATTGAAAATGTATGAAATCATCAGTGAAGTTAGGGTAGAGGCAGATGAAAAAATCTAATGTTCTCCAAATTAACAACCAGTTCATCCAAAATGAATTGCAAAAAAGAAGAAAAAATGATGATGAGAATCGTCAAAAAACCAGATTTATGGGATTGATCCTCGTTTTGGCCATCTTTTTATTCATCTTACCTACCTATAATTTAGTAGAGAGTTACAATACATTAAAGGATAAGGAAAAACAACTGGTACAACTAGAAGAGCGTTACCAAGAATTGACCCGACAGGAAAAATTGGAGTCTTCGCTAGTTACCAAATTAAAAGATGAAGAGTATGCAGCCAAGTACATTCGAGCCAAGCTGCAGTATTCAAAAGATGGTGAATTTATCTATAATATCCCGGGATTGCTGCCAAAATGACAGAAGATATTTTGCAAACAGTGGAAACTTTTTTAACTTATTCTGACGAAAAATTAGCAGAATTGTCTCAGAAAAATCAGGCATTAAAGCTAGAGGTATCTGACCAAGAAAA
>JAAEKY010000586.1 GCA_024227235.1 Desulfobacteraceae bacterium
CAAAAGCGTAAGCATCATACCCCTTTAAATCTTCCTCATTTTTGATTTCATTTGTTTTTTTTACATCAACCTCATTGTCTGAAATACGGATACCTTCTGCTATCAGGCCTGCAATATCTTTTGTTGCATTTGCTATTGATACATAAGATAAAATGAGTATTCGGTCCTGCTTTTACAATAATCTAAGCCAGCGAATTCAAGGATGAGCAGACAGGTGCTGGATCTATCTGATCGACATCATTTATATCGCCTTGAATGCGGCAATTGTTGTATCCAGCATTCTATTGGAATATCCCCACTCATTGTCAAACCAGGCCTGAACTTTTACCAATCGTTTTTTGCTCACTCGGGTCTGGTAAAGATCAATGATTGAAGATCGAGAATCATGGTTAAAATCACAAGACACCAGATGTTCATCTGTCACACCCAAGATATCTTTTAGTCCATTTTCAGACGCTTGAGTCAAAATTTTATTTACTGTTTTAGAATCCGTATCTTTTTTTACGAGAATCGTGATATCCATGATCGATACATTGGTTGTAGGAACCCTTATTGCCAATGTTTCAAATTTTCCTTCCATATTGGGTAATATTTTTGAAATTCCTTTTTCCAAAGCCGTGCTCACCGGAATGATAGACTGCAAAGCGGATCGTGTTTTTCTCAAATCAGAATT
The DNA here is from genome assembly GCA_024227235.1 of Desulfobacteraceae bacterium. Lineage (GTDB taxonomy): Bacteria > Desulfobacterota > Desulfobacteria > Desulfobacterales > Desulfobacteraceae > Desulfobacula. The sequence continues at coordinate 674 of JAAEKY010000586.1, forward strand.
ATAAGCATCAATGACCGGTTGATCATGCATGGCAGAATGAATAGTGGTTATTGACCCGCTTTCAATTCCAAATGCCTGATCAAGGACATGAAGAACCGGGATAATGCAATTGGTTGTGCAGGATGCATTCGAGATGATGGTATGCGCTTTCCTTAAAATATCATGATTAACACCATACACTACAGTCGCATCCATCTCATCTACAGCCGGTTGTGAATAAATCACTTTTTTAGCGCCTGAAAGAAGATGTAACTCAGCAGATTCCCTGTCATTATAGACCCCCGTACAATCAAGTACGGCATCAATATCAAGATCTTTCCAAGGCAGGTTAACAATATTTTTTTCATGAAATAATTTTATATTGTCTTCCCCTATAACTAATGATGAATTTTCATTTTTTACATTTAATGGGAACCTGCCATGTGTTGAATCATATTTGGTCAAATGAAAAACTGTCTTTGCATCAGTCGTTTCATTAATAGCCACAAGGTTAATTTTATTATAAAAATTTTTTGATTCATACAAAGCTCTTGTGATGCATCGCCCTATTCTACCGTAACCATTGATTGCAATATTTATTTTCATTTCTTAATTCATCTTAAAAGTTTTTTACTTTTATTAAACGACTACAATAATAAAAATTTTTCTGCATATCTATACCATAATCCACAGCATAATTTAATGAGAAAAAATACCAGGAACAGCTTAAATGTTTTTTCCACAAAAGCATACATTTTCTTCTGGTCACCATCCGCTCATTGAGTTGGATCCATTTATTTTTAAATATACCTTATTGACCGAGTTTGACTTATCATTTAAAATTTCATAGATTTACAAAATTTGCTATTCCTTTTAATTTGGCGCCTCATAAAGTTCAAAGGAGTTAGAAATGATCTCAAACTCAGTTTTGTTTGCATTTGGTCTTACCTTATTTGCCGGGCTTGCAACAGGTGTTGGCAGTGCCCTTGCATTTTTTGCAAAAAAAACAAACACTCGATTCTTATCTATTTCTCTTGGATTTTCAGCAGGCGTTATGATTTATGTTTCAATGGTTGAAATATTTGTAAAAGCAAGAATTGCATTAGAGGCTTCTCTTGGCCCCACAAAAGGGTATTGGTGGACAACCATTGCATTTTTTGCCGGTATTCTGTTCATTGGATTAATTGATAAAATGGTTCCCTCTTTTGAGAACCCTCATGAGGCCAGAGGGATAGAAGAGATGGACAATGACAGCCTAAAAAAGAAGCAATTACTTAGAATGGGAATGTTCTCGGCCCTTGCCATTGGTATTCATAATTTCCCTGAAGGTCTGGCTACCTTTACCAGTGCACTTGCTGACCCTACATTAGGCATCAGTATCGCTGTTGCTATTGCCATTCATAATATTCCAGAAGGTATTGCTGTTTCCGTTCCTCTCTACTATGCAACCGGAAGCAAGAAAAAAGCTTTTTTCTATTCTTTTTTATCTGGTTTATCTGAGCCTGTTGGCGCTTTAGTCGGATATGGAATTTTTTATAAATTTTTCAATGATATAACCTTTGGACTTTTATTTGCCTCTGTTGCGGGCATCATGGTCTTCATTTCACTGGATGAGCTCCTACCTACAGCCGAAAAATATGGAGAGCACCACTTAGCTATCTATGGACTTATTGCGGGGATGGCAGTGATGGCCTTAAGCCTGCTCCTATTTGCATAGAATTGGGTAATTCTAAACATTCAGGATAAATCCGCCACACTATTTCCAACAACTATTCATAAACTCCTGCGCCTAAAATAACTCCTTTACCGGCCACCTTAAAGACAAATGATGTTTTGGGTACAGATTTTTCATCACCTGCTTTTGGATATATAAAATTAACCCATCCTTCCACACAAATGGCCTTTTCTTGTCATTTTTGGCTTGTCTGGTGGCATGGAGTCCTTTCTTTTATCATATTAGCAGCTTCTTTGCCCTTTACTATGCATTCATTTTTTGTAGCTTTTTCCCCTGCTGATGAGAGGTTATTGGAAACAAAAAGAATATTGTTGTTATGAATAAACGTGTACGAAAAGTTCTGGACAAATATTTTGATGCAAACAAATGTGATGACCGTGATTATTTATTTAAAAGAGCCAAAGGTTAAAATCAGCCAATAAAAACGAATTCTGTTAATGAGCTGGTTAAAAAAAATGGGACCAGGCCATTAATGTAAAGAACGATAATTATGGTACTCATATCTTAAGAAAATCTCGGGATATCAGCAGCGCATAAAATTTGGTGTTGGGTTTGAAGTCCTTTGCAAGCGTTATAATCATTCAAGTCCATCAATAACAATGCACTATCTTGGAATTACGGACAAGGAAGGGCATAGCATTTTAATAAATGAAATTGCTTGACTATAACAATTGTCTCAGAATCTCCTGGGGAATCTGGTCGGCATTAAAATGATATCATTTGAATCTTTGAGTATTGGAAGTATTTAAGCTAATGGAAGAATGGTTGACTTTTCAGTTCGACTGAAAATGGTTACAGGACGATAAAAGTTCCTGAAAAAAGGCCTTTCTTCCAAACCCATATATAGTGCCAGGCTTTATCCGAAAAAAAACTCTGGTTAAGAGTTTTAAATACTTTTAAGATCTGATTCACCATAAGCACTGGAAATAGTATTAAACGTATTTTTAGAAAAGGGCTTCAGTGACTGTATATAGACATAGCTGTCGCA
>JAAEKY010000587.1 GCA_024227235.1 Desulfobacteraceae bacterium
ATGTCTGGGGCAAAAGTGTCTCTCGCTTGAGACATAATCTGTATCATTTATCTGATAAAATTACTATTTTTAAGCGATCATTCATGCTAATTTTTCAAAAAAATATTGTTCAAGTTACTATAATGTAAACAAAAAATGCTGCAGGGGTTTTTTCGAACAGCTATTGGCACGTTAATTGAATATTCTTTTCCCAGAAATTGAAAATACTATTTGACAAAGAGAACAGCCACCTAAGGTATGTTTAACTGCACAAAGTATGTAACTTATGTTAAAAAAACAGTGTGATATCAATATTGTTCAGACCATTGAACTTGCGCAGACAATGATAAAACTTGCGCAAACAGGATATGAACAGCGAGAAGATCCAGGGTGCGGAATTCTTTATGGAATTTTATTGGATTCAGGATACAAACTTCTTGATGTCGCACAAAAAGAGAAGCAGGCTCATATTAATAAAGGTTGGTGGAACGATTCAATTAAAAAATGAATTAAAAAAAAGGAGTAAAACTTATGAAAACTTATGTTTGTTCAGCGTGCGGTTATTCACACAATGGCGATGATGCCCCGGAAAAATGCCCCCAGTGCGGAGCTGCAAAAGATAAATTTACTGTTCAAGAAGGTGAATTGGTATGGGCAGATGGCCATGAAATTGGCGTAGCAAAGGGTGTTGATGCTGAAGTCCTTCAAGGCCTGAAAGACAATTTTGCAGGTGAGTGTACAGAGGTTGGAATGTACCTTGCAATGAGCCGCCAGGCTGATCGTGAAGGTTATCCTGAAGTTGCAGAAGCCTATAAAAGGATTGCCTGGGAAGAGGCAGAGCATGCCTGTAAATTTGCAGAGCTTCTCGGTGAAGTAGTTGAGGCAGACACAAAAGCAAATCTTGAAGCAAGAGTTCTTGCCGAGAATGGTGCCTGTGCCGGGAAAAAACAAATCGCTGTAAAAGCAAAAGAGCTGGGATATGACGCTATTCATGATACAGTACATGAAATGTGCAAAGATGAGGCCCGTCATGGTCTGGCTTTTCAGGGCCTTTTAAATCGATTTTTCAAATAAATTTCATGGGCAGATTTGGGTTTTGATCTTGTATATCGCCTGAATTTGCCCACATATATATGGATTGCTGACCTTTGAAGATTCCTGTAATTGACCTTGAATGCAGTATCCTTTGTGAAATCTGTCTGGAACTTGCCCCACATGCATTTCAGATCAATGATGCAGACTTTATTAAAGTATTTCACATTGATAATTATTCGGGAAGCAATTAGTCAAGTTATTAAAAAAAACTGTCCCAAGGGCCCCATAGTCAGGGAATAGAAAAGAAAACAAAACTTTATACCAGTTGAACTCAAAGAGTATTAATTTAATAAAGGAGGCAAATATGTCAGAAGCACAAAGATGTCCAGGAAATGAATTAAATAAGAGCTTGGGAACTATTGATATCAAGTGCTCTTCGTGTGGTACTGTCAACGAAATTTTTTCTGATGAAAAAGACAAAAGCAACAAATGCACAAAATGCAAGAAACCCCTGCCAACACCACAATAGGAACAGTAATATCTGTATTAGCTGCGCAATGGTTGTTGTCATCTGAATTTAAAAAAATATTGAATATTTAAAGGGCGTTCTACTTTTAACAATAGCCATTTAAAGATTTGAGTAAAAACCAACACTGCTATGCGCGCATATTAATACTTATGGTTTATTAAAGTGACGTATTCAAATTATATTTCTGAAAATATATCGAATTGTGATATATGCCTTGCCAAATTAATACTGATCTTTCTCATTCCTCTGGATTTGTTCGAAAAGAAGTCATAATATACCTAAAGTATGCTCATATCTGCTGGGAATATGTGTTACCCGCCTGGCAAGCCAGTCTAAAGCGTGGAAAACTTTTCTGGATTTTCTGTCCTTAGATGTGTAAATAATTTTGGCAACATCACTATCAGATTTTTTTGCTGGAATATAAACCAGTCTTTCCTGAGAGAAGCAAGCACGAATGATGAATCTTGGCAGATTGCCAAGCCCGGCTTTATCATCTGGTTCAATCCTGTCACCAATATATACATTAAAACCGGAGTAGTGCCAGGAAAGCATATTCTCAAGTTTCTGCCTTTTAGGGTATACCTGCTCCAATTCTTCAAAATGATTTTCTACGCACTTATAATAAGCGCTTGCTTTGGGGTTGCGAGGCTGATAAATATCAAAATCATATGGTGATGATTGTGCCATACTATACCCAATAAAAATGGTAAGATTTTCAAGTTTCTGCCCTTTAGGGTATATGTCTCACTTAAAAATTTATTATGGGTGTATAGACTATATATTTTGTTGAAAAAATATAACAAATGATGAAAATATAAACAATAAAATTCTGCCGGATAAACCGCAGATGTTTGTGTTGAAATGGTATGTTCGCAGTAACCTCTCATAAAGGAGCTAAATGATTTTTATAGATGAACACTCATCGTCAATTCCGGCAAAGGTGCTCATGTCTATAGGTGTCTTAGCGGGAACTCTCACTGCAACAGCATTAACGACAGGCTATTCAGACGGGTTCATGAGTGTTCTGAATTTTGAAAAAGTTGAGGGAAATATCTACCGGCAAATAGTTATGTTCATTTGCTGTTTCATTTACTTTATTAGATTCACCATAGGCCTGTTCGTTTTCATGCAGCGAAGGATTAGCTGGTTCGAGGGTGGCCTTGTTACAGTTTTGTTTTTTATGATGTTTTATTTTTTTGGTATCTCCGCAGGAAGTCACCCTGATTCACTTGGAATAATCGATATTTTCGGGGTATGCTTATTTCTGTTTGGATCTTGCATCAATACTTTGGCTGACTACCAACGGTTTTCCTGGAAAAAAAATACAAAAAACAAGGGTCGGTTATACACCATGGGGCTCTTTAAATACGCCATGCATATTAACTACTTTGGAGATACTATTGCCTATTTTGGATTAGCCCTGATTACATATAGTATGGGTTGCTTGTGTATATCGATGGGGATGGTTGTTTATTTTATTGCTTTCGAAATTCCCATGCTCGATGATCACTTAAATAAGAGATACAAACAAGAATTTACTGAATATTATAGGACTACAAAAAAGTTTGTTCCATTTATATATTAGTTCTAATACGTTTTCCCCAATGGATGACCGCTTTAATATCTGAAGGGATATATTTTAATGAAAGTATCTGTATGCTCAAACAGACCAATTCTTTCACCATGTGGATTGAAAGACATCAAATATCAAGTTGACACTTACGTTGGGTGTGAACATTATTGTTACTATTGCTATGCCCTTGCCCAGGCTGAAACGGATTGGTCAAAGAAAATCCTCATTCATAATGACATCGTCGATCATTTAAGCAAAGCGCTTGATAAGATACCACCTCAGACAATATATATGGGCTATCATACGGATCCTTACCAACCCTGTGAGTCAGAATATCTCCAGACAAGAAAGGTCTTGGAGTTGTTTTTTAAAAAAGGGTTTTCGGCCAGTATCCTCACGAAGTCTGATCTAATTATTCGTGATATCGATATTTTAAAAGAAATGAACGACGCTGCAGTCAGCGTTTCAGTCGCATTCAATGATAATCAGACACGCAGGCTGTTTGAAGCCAATACCATGGACACTGATAAGAGGATCGAAGCTCTCCATCAGCTGAAAGAAGCAGGGGTAAGGACTGGGGCTTTGCTCTGTCCGATTATTCCTCATATCACGGATGCGATCCAGTTGATTGATATACTGGAACCATATGCTGACGTAATTTGGGTATATGGCCTTAATATCAATGATCGTTCAGACCAAAACTGGTTGACTATTCAAAAGATTTTAAATAGTCAGTTCCCGGATTTGATTGAGCAAATTGAATCAGTAATATTCTCAAAAAATCATAGCTATTGGGCAAATCTTAGAGAAAATTTGGAGATTCTAAAGAAGGATCAAAAATTGAATTTGAATATCCATATATAGTTTTTTATGTGGAAAAAGAGATTAGTTTACAATTGAAAAATAGGAAAACCAAAATGTGGGTTGCGATAGGAAGTGTGGTGCTGGGCGTAATAATTCTGGTATTCTGGTTTTATAGGACACAGACCGTTTGGGTAAAATCAGAACCCTATCTGAGAGTATCAATTGAACCTGCAAAAACATTGGTTGTTGTATATTCACGCACCGGCAATACAATGAGCGCAGCAAAGGAAACCGCCAAATACCTTAATGCAGATCTACTTAAGATTGAGGCGCCACAGTATTCAAGAAATTTGAAAGGACAGATGTTGGCATCAAAACATGCAGATGAAGAAGTAACCACCACACCCATAGATCACGATCCTGTGGATCTTAATCAGTATGATCTGATTTTTTTATGTTCGCCTACCTGGTGGTTCAGGCCAGCAGTTCCATTATGGTCATTTGTGGAAAACCATGATTTTAATGGGAAACGTGTATTCTTATTAATGACTGGCAACAGTCGTAAAACTGACGAGCGAACAGGAAAATTTGGAACCCTTGTTGAAAAGAAAAATGGTAAATTCATAGACGCGCTCTTTATCAAAAGGGGGCGGGTTTATTGGCAAAAAACACCTGAACAGGTAAATGAAGAAGTGCTTGAGGCACTGAAAGAGCGTAAAAAAATCTGGCGGTAACAGAATTCGAATTCAGGGACAGCCTGATTAATTTTGACAAGTGAAACCCTGGCGGACAAGCGCAGATATTCAAAGGTTAAAAGGATATTGAAAATAATATAGGAATTGACAATTGCGATTGTTGGATTTTATCGAAAGTGGAGAACTATGAATAAAGAGCTAATGAATCGGGTATTGACTTATCGCTGGATGATTTTTTTTACACTGGGTATCGCCTATATTTTTGTTTTTTTTAATCAAATGTCTGTGGCTGTGGTTGCAAATGATATTATGGGAGACCTTAGCTGCAATGCGACTGTAATAGGCATCATGGCTTCAGTTTATTTTTATGTCTATGCAGCCATGCAGATCCCAGCAGGGTTGCTATGTGACTCAATCGGATCAAGGAAAACAGTTTCATTTTCACTAGGTATTGCAGCCCTCGGGGCGCTGGTTTTTGGTTTTGCTCAAACCGCCCAGATTGCCATGATTGGAAGGGGGCTGGTTGGTTTGGGTGTGTCGGCAGTTTTTATTGCTTTAATGAAAATAGTGGCGGAATGGTATGCAGTTCGTGAATTTGCCCGAATGCAGGGAATTATCACTTCGCTGGGTGGTGCTGGCGTTTTACTAGGAACATTTGGTCTTGGCTGGTTGGCAAAAGCGTATGGCTGGCGCATTGTTTTTCAGACAATCGGTATCGCTTCCGGATGTCTTGTTTTTTTAATCTGGTTTATCGTCCGTAACACACCCGCGGAAAAAGGCTGGCCATCTATTGCTGAAATAGAGAATTTCAGGACGGGTATGGTCCCTCCTGAACGGCCAGTGCTGATACCGCTCAGACAGGGGGTTAAGCTTGTGCTCAAGGAACCACGATTTTATCCTCTGGCTCTATGGTTTTTCTGCAATGCAGGTACTTTTTTTGCTTTTGGTGGTCTATGGGCAGGTCCGTATTTTATGGATGTTTACGGATTGTCCAAACCTGAAACAGGGGCGATTCTCAGTATGATCGCCTGGACAATGATCGGTGGAAGTCCATTGATGGCCATCGTTTCAGATAACTTATTTCACAGCCGTAAGAAAACAATAATTTTTTGCACCACCGGCCTTGCCGCCTTGTTTATATTCCTGAGATTGTATCCTTCCGGTCTTCCCATCCCATTACTTTATGCCATAATAATCATCTTTACTGCGTTTTCTGCCTGCACAATGGTTGTTGCCTTTACTACCTTGAAAGAGCTATATCCGGTTCAAATTGCAGGGACATCGGTTGCGATTGGCAATTTTTTCCCATTTTTTGGTGGGGCTGTTTATATGGCGGTTCTTGGGAAAATTCTGGATGGAATGGGACGCAGCGCAGAAGGGGGATACCCCGTTGAAGGATATATTACAGTTCTAACATTTCTTGCAGTTAGTTCTGTTTTACAATTAATCTGTGCATTGAATTTAAAGGAAACATTTCCTGAAAAAGAATTTGAAACAGCCAGGAACTCGAAAAAATTTCAATGAACCAAATGAACCAGATGGAACCGGTTATTATAACACAATAGGAATTTAGAAATGGGAACTACGAAGTATTAAATTGAAATTTTTGAAGGTGAGAATTGTGACCATCATCAATTAGGTTAAAAATTCAAATATCCTGAAGAAATTGGAGAAATCTACCCCTGGTTGTTGGATAGTATCAATCCAATGGTAAGGGCTCTTCAATTTAGTGGCACATGAGAAAAACTATGGAGAAGCTAAAATATATAAAGATTTAAATAAAGTTATAAAATCAAACATAGTTCAGTTTCAGCGTTTTTTTCTATAAATGGGCTGTATAAGATACCTCACATGGGTTTTGAGGGGTGAAAATATGATTCAAACAAAAATAATGATAATTGGGAGTCAAATATGAGAAGCATCACTTTAGAAAGAGATATAATTATGCACCCTGCGGGGTCCTGCATGGTGTCATTCGGCAACACACGTGTAATTTGTACCGCTACCATTGAAAACGATGTCCCCTCTTTTTTAAAAGATAGTGGGAAGGGATGGCTTACCGCCGAGTACGGCATGCTTCCAGGCAGCACCGGTGGGGGAAGAAAGCGTCGGGACGGGATCAAAAAGGACGGCAGGAGCACTGAGATTCAGCGGCTCATCGGTCGAAGCCTACGGGCAGCCGTGGACCTGACTAAGCTGGGGGCGGTGAGTATTCTCATCGATTGTGATGTATTTCAGGCAGACGGCGGGACCCGGACTGCGTCCATTACCGGGGGGTGGGTCGCCCTTTATGATGCATTGACCAAACTTGCGATGAAGCAGGGGCAGGATGGGCCGGAGCACTATCTTGTGGGTCAGATTGCGGCAGTCAGTGTGGGGATTGTTGATGGACGTGTGATATGTGACATGGACTATGACCACGATTTCAGTGCATGTGTGGACATGAACGTCGTGAAATGCGGTGAAAATCTTGTTGAGGTCCAGGGAACCGGTGAGAATGGGACGTTCACTCGGAATGAGTTAAACCAACTGCTGGATGCTGCAGACCAGGGTATTGGGGAAATTTACAGGATACAAAGGGAGAGTCTGGGAATTTAAATATTCTTCACAACGGGCACTGGCAACATCATTATTAATCTACTATCAGTGCAATGATTGATTATACAAGAGCAGGACATTTTCAAAAGGAGAAGTAATGAGATTTGAAGCAATCAATTTTAACGAAAAGTTTTTGAAATTTGATGAACAATGGTCTCCTAAAATTATTGGACAGATGAATGATTATCAATTTAAGTTAGTTAAGATTCAAGGTCATTTTACATGGCATGAACACAAAGATACCGATGAGGTCTTCATTGTGCTTGAGGGTGAAATGTCAATAGATTTTAAAGATGGCCGAGTCAATATATCAGAAAATGAAATGTTTATTGTACCAAAAGGTGCTGAACACAAACCATATGCTGAAAACGAATGTAAAATTTTGTTGATTGAACCAAAGGGAGTTATCAATACAGGTGATTCGAACAGTGAATTGACAGCTGAAGAAGATGTTTGGATTTGATAATAATATTTCATTATTGTGGAATAATTTGTTAGGCTTGATTCAGGTACGGCAAGGGAAATATTTTTTACTTGTATGCTCCAAGAAGAGCAAATGATTACCATTTCTCAAAAAGGTGATTTTATAGTGACTTACAGAATCTCAATAACAAAATTCTGACGGAGAATCCACAGGTTTCGAGTGTTAAGGCTATGGAACAGAACCCAGATAAAGTAGCAGAAGTTTATGATAAAGTAGCCAAAGAATATGCCAGGAATTTTTTTGGTGAACATGAGAAAAAGCCACAGGATCGTGAAATCCTGCACAGATTCTCACAAGAGGTGGCGGGTAAGAAACCGATATGGGATTTTGGGTGCGGACCGGGGGAAACTACACAATATCTGAGTAATCTCGGTATTGAAATTTCTGGACTCGATATCTCTGAGAAACTTATAGAACAAGCTAATTTGATTCATCCAGGTATACCCTTTAGGAAGGGCAATCTTCTTGACCTTGAATATGGGAACGAATCGATAGCTGCTATTGTTTCTTTCTATGCCATCGTGCATTTCTCACAAGAACAGGTTGAGCAAGCATTCTGTGAAATATTCCGCGTATTACAACCTGGTGGTTTATTCCTGTTCACCTACCACATAGGTGATGGGAAAATTCATCTTGATGAGTTTCTTGACAAGGTTGTGGATATAGATTTCATGTTCTTCAATACGGATTATATTTCTAATTGTATAAAATACACTGGATTTGAAATCATAGAGATAATTGAAAGAGATCCATACCCAGAAGTCGAGTATCAAAGCCGAAGGGCATATGTATTTGCAAAGAAACCAACAGTAAACAAAGTGCCTTAGCAATCTCTTCCGTCGGAGCGCAAAAAACCGCTCCTGCTGAAGGGTATGTTCACTAGGCCACCGAGCGTAGGATGGACAATTAACTTATAAGAGGAGACTTTTCATGTTACCGAAAGTTTTCAAAAATTTTAATGCAATGGCTTGCGGATTGGTCATCATACTTCTCCTTATGATATGGATTTGATCTTATGCTGCTTTTAACCCATAAATCAAAATACGCCGGGGTATACCGGAGATTTAAGTCGTTGGTGAAAAATGAAAATATCATTAATTACCGTTTTGAGTGTATTAGGGGTAGCGGCTGCTTTCGGAATTGGATTCCTTTGCGCCATTTTATATGTGGTTGACCCCGCCTGCGGGCCAGAACACAAATTAAGTAATCGACACGGCATTATTAATTTCACCGTTTATCCCGAGTCGAGTCCGGCAGTCAAAGGTGCAACCGGATGGTCCGACAACTGGTACGGTGCAACCCACAAGCACTATTACAAAAGTTCTGCTGAAATCCTGCTGGAATTTACCAGCAGGGATTGATGTTTCTTTTGAGTTGACTCGGCTGGAGAAGGGGAATTTATTATATGTTTGATGATCCGAAGCCTATAAGCACAATGGCAGGCACACAACTTAATGTTTTACAAATATTTATGTGTCTGGTTAAAAAGGACTGATTTTAAAGATTTTTGGGAGTTTTTTTGGCTTCTTCTATCCGGAGATCCTAAACATTCTGTCACCATCCTGGATCTGGAAAAGCGTTCCTGAGATTTCTACTGAAATGACTGTTATGAACCTTGACTAAAATGAGGAGGCGTATGAAAAAATTTAAATCCGGCCTTTTGTTCTTGTGTCTGGCAGTTGGCCTGTGCGGATGCATAAGGCAGGATCTTGCCATTCATCTGAATTCTGACGGAAGCGGACAAATCGTTCTGAAAAGCAAGATTAATGTTCAAGAACAGATGCTTAAAAGTATTGAACCGGATTCTAACAAACTACCAAAGTTTAAACATCTCACTTTGAAAGAAACCTTTGTAAAAAAAGAGGGTGGCCAGTGGTATGTCTCCATCTACCGTTTTGAAAACCTTGGCCGGGCTTTGCCCGAACTCGAACATGAAATCCCCATGATGCCGAGATTTACTGTTAAAAAAGGTCTGTTTGAAATGAGCCTTAACCGGGAACGTGAAACCAATGAGGGGTTTCAGATCGGTGATAAAGAGTATGATGATTTATTCTATCACTTATCTATTACCTTTCCTGTTCCACCCACATCAATTGATGGTAAAGTCTCTGGAAAAACAGTCAGGTGGGAGTTTGACGGAACCGATATTAAGACATTTAAAAATATGAAAATCGGTACCCGGATCGCCCATGCCCAAATCCCAGCTTCCAGAATAAACGTAGATATCCAGCCGCGTTTTCTGGGTGACCCGGCCCGGGAACGCGGATTCGGCAAATCGGGTTTAACCGGCGGCGGAAGCTATGCCGACGTATCAAGTGATGCATTAAGCAGTTACTATGCGAATATTCACATACTCGGGGAACACAATACGTTCCAAGACGGATTAAACGGCAGCATGGTTGTAAACTTCACATTGGATACCCTGGTGGCTGCTCCATTTTCCTACACGGATCTAAAATTAAAATCATTGGTTATTGATGGAAGTAAAATCGAGTCAGCCATAGATGGAGAACAAGCCGGTGTCTTTACCGGCACAGACCGCTGGGGGCGAAAGCTCAGTGCTTTTCCGGTAAAAATACGATTCAAGACAAAAAATGCATGGCCTCAAAAAATAGATAAACTTGAGATATCTTTAAAGGTTGAATCGCCGACTCAAACTCGTAAACACCTTATCGCTGTTAATGACGATATGTACTCAAAAAAACAGATATTTGCAGAAAACAAAAAACTGATAATCACTCGGGTAGAGCATGGCAGTTCAACAGCCGCCTTTCCCGGCGCATCCATTGATTTGGTCACCAATTGTAGCGCAACATCCATTTTGGGTGTCTACCTGGACACCCGTTATGGCCTGCGGTATGCAATGAACGTGCTAAAATGGAAAGAAGCAAAACTGAATCAAATCTGGGACAAAGGAACAAAGGCGGCTGCCAGCGAGCTTGTCAACAAAGACGGAATCGTATATCTTGTTTCACTTGGCCTGGATCACATCCCTAACCTGCCGTTTAACCTGATGATTAATGTCATCGAAAAAAGACGAAGTATTGAAAAAAAATTAAAGCTGGAGGCAATCCATGTGTCTAAATCATCTTAAAATTTATTGTCTGTTCATTGCTACAGTTTTATTGACCGGATGCATCGACCGGGAGGTGACCATCATCTTAAATCCTGATGGCAGTGGTATCCTTGAATATTTGGAACACTTTGACCGGGCCGATGAAGAGATGCGAGACAATATTAAAAAACAGATGGCTTCTGAACAAATATCTTCGCCGCTGGATGAAGACAGGCTGGAAAAGTTATTGCCGAGTCCGAATTTCAAGGTAACCAGGTATACTGAAGATAAACAGCAATTGCGGCGTAAAATTATTGTTGCATTTAAAGATATTAACGAGCTGCTTGCCCAGGAGCAGTCAGCGGCATTTAATATCACGGGTCTGGACTTTCATCTGAATCAGAATGTACTTGATTTTTGTTTTTCGGGCAACCCTGGGAAAGTGCCTGACAAAAGCCACAAAGCCCCCCTAAAAGACAAGGTTCCGCCCCGATTTACCCTTATAATAGTCAACGGAGAAACCAGAGAAAAAATCACCTATTTTCAAGAAGGGACAGGGAATGCGATTCCTGACTGGAAGGCCAGTCTTCCGTTCAAAAGTTCAGGTTTGAGGCGCGTGGCAATGAAAACGCTGTTTAAAAATTTCCCTGTTGTCCAGGCTAAAATACCAAAGATATGGTCCGGGGCATGGCATGTAAACCAGGGGCAAATTTCAAGAAGTTCCCTGAACCTTGAAATGACTGTCTCTTTTGAGCAAGAGCCTGATACCACCTATGTGAACTGGAAAAATCCTGTCCTGCTGAAAGGGAGTTTTGATAATGAGTATGCAGCTGAATTTACCCAGATGAGCTCAAAAAACGGAGCATTTACTGATAAATACGGCAAGGAAACACCGGGATCATTCAATTACCAGATGAATTTGAAAAAACCGGATCATCCGGTTTCCCAACTGGAACAGACAATTGTGCGGTTTGTTGTGGAAAAATCAGAAACAAAAGAAACAAAAAAATTTAATCGGCCTGAAAAAGGGGGCGCAATAGAGATTGACGGTGTTGTATATGAGATTGAAGACGTATCCGATACAAGTATTTCAATCAAGATTACCAAAAAACTGATGCGGCTTTCCAAGCTGTTTCAATTAACCAGGAACGGAAACCGAGTTGAGTTGAAGCGTGGGAACAGGTCAGCTTCCGGTGATACCGAATCAATCAGCTTTGCCCTGGTTGAACCACCGGGGGAAAGCACATTCTTTGTACAAGCCCATTCCGGTGTTCACCCGATCTACCTTGATCTGACAATTGGTCCGTTGGACTTGACCCCCCAGACAAGAAGCGAATAAGTGGTCAAATTATACGGTTTCTAATTCAGACGGAAAACGCAATTGAAAGTTATGAAGCAGGGAAGAATACTTCAACTCATTTATTAGTTTATGGGCCATAAATCAATCTATGGATTATTTATGGATCACAAAGTTTCTACAAATAAATGAACCAGACGTGACTGGTTGTTTTAATGGTTAAAACTGGAAATTGATTTTGTTAAAATTAATATTGGCAAAGAATTAAAATGGAGTGTTGTGGATCAGGAAAGGGTCTGTTGAGTCTGATAAAAAAAATACCCCGCAGAGGTTGCGAGATATTTTTTTTATCTATCCATTATCCCATCGAGAATAAAGTTACAAATTTGTATAAAATTTAGTAAAGATCCAGATAATTATCGATTTCCCAATCGGTTACCGATATCCTGTAATTATCCCATTCTGTTTCTTTGTTAATGATATATTTTTCAAAAATGTGTTCACCAAGGGTTTCTTTGGAAAGCGGGTTTTCAATAAATACATCAAGAGCTTCACGAAGAGATGCTGGCATTGAATCGATTCCGGCTTCTTTTTTCTCCATCGGTGTCATATCAAAAATATTAATGTCGGTTGATTTTGCTACGCTCAGTTTATTTTTTATACCGTCAAGACCCGAAGCAAGCATCATGGCAAAAGCCAAATAGGGATTACAGGTTGGATCCGGGCAGCGTACTTCAACTCGGGTTCCAATGCCTCGAGATGCAGGGATGCGGCACAGGGCGCTTCTGTTGGAAGCTGACCACGCAACATAAACGGGTGCTTCGTATCCGGGTACCATACGTTTATAAGAGTTCACCAGAGGGTTGGTTACTGCAGAAAATCCCCGGGCATTTTTCATAATACCTGCAATATACTGATAGGCGACTTCACTGAGTTGGAGGGCGTCACTTTCGCTTGCAAACGCATTGGTGCCGTCAAGGCTGAACAAAGATTGGTTGCAGTGCATTCCAGAACCGTTGATTCCAAAAATCGGTTTTGGCATAAATGTGGCGTGAAGTCCATGTTTTTTTGCTATGGATTTCACAACCCACTTGAACGTCAATGTATTGTCTGCACAGGTCAGGGCATCAGCATATTTGAAGTTTATTTCGTGTTGGCCCTCGGCAACTTCGTGGTGGGATGCTTCAATTTCAAAGCCCATTTCTTCAAGAGTTTCGATGATTTCCCGGCGGCAGTTTTGACCGGTATCTTCCGGGTCAAGGCTGAAATAGCCAGCATTGTCATCTGTTGTGGTTGTGCTCTTCCCATCTGCATCCAGTTTAAACAGAAAGAATTCCGCTTCGGTTCCAACGTTCATGGTATAGCCCATTTTTTTTGCCTCGGCCAGGACACGTTTGAGATTAACACGCGGGCATCCTTCATAAGGGGAACCGTCTGATTTGTGGACATCACAGATAATCCTTGCTGCGGCAACGCCTTGCTGGTTTCGCCAAGGAAGGATACAAAAAGTATTATAGTCAGGAATCAGGTACATGTCCGATTCCTGGATACGGGCAAATCCGTCTATAGATGAGCCGTCAAACATGATTTTACCATCAAGGGCTTTGTTAATCTGGCTTTTCGGGATTGCTACATTCTTCATAAACCCGTTAATATCACAGAACTGGATTCTAAAAAAATTAACATTTTCTTTTTCTATAATGTTTAAAATTTCTTCTTTTGTCATTGGTGTTACCCCCTAATTTTTTGTTTATAAATGAATTAAAAATTATTTCAATTAATTTGTAATCAAGAGTAGCATTTTCCATGCCAAGCATGAATTATGTCTATAACATATTAAAATTTAAACATAATTCAAAAAAAACGGGATGGAGAGTGGAAATGCGTATCAATTAAA
>JAAEKY010000588.1 GCA_024227235.1 Desulfobacteraceae bacterium
GCCTTACGTACGCTGGATGGACATTATAACAAATTCTAAGATTCTTACCGCTGACCACCAAAAACTTGGTCATTCTTTCCTCAAACAGTTTGACGGTTTAACCGCTTTGGTCATCAAAAATTTGTAAGCAAAGCGCCATAACGCTCCTTTAAGGCAATCAACCTTCCACCGGCAAGGATAGCAAATTATGAGTGAGTCCTAATAGAATGGATGGAATAGTGATCTGCCACAATGCGCATCATGTAAATTAAATAATACGTATGAATGGGCACAGGGCTAATCTTTGCTTACCGTGTGCCAGGGCAAACGGCCTGCGGTATTTAAAAAAACGTTATCCAGATTTGAATTTATAGTGTTGATAATTGAAGAACCGTAAAAGAGTGATGTGTCGGATAATTAAAACCATTTGTTTTTATAATAGCAAATTATTAATGTAACTTAATTTTAGATGATTTTTATTGAAATAGGAATAAGATTTACATACGGGTGTTTTTGAATATATTGAAGTATTTTATAGTAGAAAAAGGAGACAGTTTTATCTTGGGATCGAAAGTCCGCAGGCTTCGAGAACAGATATATGATAAAATCATACAAGAATGCAGCATGATTTTGTGTCTACAATTTCATGGTAGGATCAAGGGCGACTATTGTATCTATTATTGACCACCTTGCGTCAATTTTACCAGACCATAACATTTTGTATGTCTGTAATAATTACAGATACAATGACGACTGAATTACAACGATCAATATCCCAAATATTCAAACGAATTAAAAATCTTGTTTGAATAAAATCAAATGAATAAATGGATGCGTTATGGATAGAATTATTTTAAGGGCTAACGAATAAAGCGATCAATAAAAATTAATCTGGTTTTGGAAAAAAAGCTAACCGGTAATCCATGGTGTCATCCACTCATAAATTTTATTGAACGTTTGTTCTCTGTCCACTTCATTATAGTTTTCATGATAATTATCTGGAAGGAATAAATAAGTGAGCAGGTTTGAATCTATCTTTTTTAACAACCGTTCTGATGCAATGGCATCTGCCACCTTATCATTACCAGCGACAACGGCAAAAATAGAGTGTTTCCATTTTTGAATATTATTTTTTACCCAATCTTGAGCCAAGAACACTTCTCGGCCAAAACGAATGGATGCCTTAGTTGCTCTTATTCCATCGGCTTCATCCTGTTGGTGTCTTTTTGTGATTGTTTTATCATGGGTTAATTGATTCGTAATACCTATGTTTGGAATCGCTAAATTCGGAAAAAAATTACTCAATGTTTTCATCATTGGAATGGCAAATGGATTTATTTTGATTGCATTCTGATAATAGGGTGAGGAAAGGATATACCCTTTGATTGTGGTGTCATCTTCTGAAGATCTGAGGCCGATTATAGTCCCAATCAAAGACCCGATAGAATGTCCCAAATAAAAAATTGGAGTGGTCGGATAACGGTTTTTGACCCATTTTAAAAATAATTGTGTGTCTTCAACGAATTGCTCAAAATTATTGATGCAAACCTTTTTTGTTTTATGACCGCGTAAA
The DNA here is from genome assembly GCA_024227235.1 of Desulfobacteraceae bacterium. Classification (GTDB taxonomy): domain Bacteria; phylum Desulfobacterota; class Desulfobacteria; order Desulfobacterales; family Desulfobacteraceae; genus Desulfobacula. The sequence continues at coordinate 1,553 of JAAEKY010000588.1, forward strand.
TTATATGCCACTGTAGCAATCCCTTTTTTTTTAAAAAACAGGGCAGGGGTGACATAATCACCTGCATGAGCTAACCCTCCATGGACGGCTAAAAATAATGCTTTAGGGGAATCGGGCTCCCAAATATGGATATCCAGTTTTAAACCATCTTCAGCATTAAATTCAGCCAAGCGTGTTTCTGAAAATCTCATGAGATACCCAGTAAAATAGTGTTTTTATTGGTCGCTGTCATATTTTTTATGTAACATTGGGGGTTATAGTGATTCAACCACACCCGCTGCAATTAGTGGAATTAATATTTCATGATGCCCGACGATACTATACCCTTTGCCTTTCCCAAGAGTCGGTCGGTTTACTACATTGGCCATTGGCCTGTAATGACGAATAAAATCAAGATTAATCGTTGTAAAATCATCAAGTGTAGAGCCCAGGTTCCTGACCAGAGTGACCGCTTTTAAGAATACTTCAGGCATAATAACCGCAGAGCCGGCATTGATAAACACCCCTTTTTCAAGTGTTGCAATTTTAGCGGCAAACACCTTAAAATCATCATGGGATGCTTGTCCACACGCCGCCGCATCAAAGTCAGGATGCATATGGATAATATCTGTACCCATAGCTACATGAACAGTAACGGGGATATCAAGGGAAACCCCTGCAGCAGTTAAGCTTAAATGTTTATATTTGAGATTCTCTTTCACGATCAGGTCACCCACAGCTTTTCCTAATCCAAGTGAGCTTTCTTTTGCATTTTTTATAGCCTGGTTAAGGAAATCTGATGTTTCTTTTGCCATACCAAAACTGCCATCACC
>JAAEKY010000589.1 GCA_024227235.1 Desulfobacteraceae bacterium
AGGGGAACTATTATGCCGGCATATCGATGCACAATCGCTTCAAAAGATGGACAAACAATGGAAAGAATTATTCAGTCCGGATCTGTGTCTTCTTTAAAGAAAATGCTTGCAAACGAGGGCAGATTCCTTGTTAATGCTAAAAAAACGTCTGACCGTTCTCCTTTGTTTTCCTTCCTCAGTAGGCATAAGCTTAAGGTAAAAGATTTTTATTCGTTTAATCAGGAATTTTTAACTTTGCTGAGAGCTGGCCTTCCTGCAGTGGTTGCATTTGATGGGATTATTGAAAATCTTGGCGATACTTATTTTGCCACTATCCTGAAAAGCATAAGGGGTGATATATCTGATGGGGAATCCATACCTGCAGCCTTTGAGAAACATGAAACTCTCTTCTCTTCACTTTATATCGCAGTTCTGCGTTCAGGCGAAATCAGCGGTGATATACCGGGCGCTATTGAAGAGTATCTTGAATACTTTGCAAGAGCCAGGCAGATTAGACAAAAAATAAAAGCAGCATCAGTATATCCTGCAATTTTAACAGTCTGCTCCATATGTGTAATGGTATTTTTAGTTGTATATGTTGTCCCGGTCATCACAGGTAGTTTTTTAGAGGCGAATGCTGAATTACCTATGCTAACCCAGGTTTTACTTCA
>JAAEKY010000590.1 GCA_024227235.1 Desulfobacteraceae bacterium
GTTATTTATAAAGGGTAAAAAAATATGGAAACATATGATGTAGTAATTATTGGTGGTGCGGTCATGGGCAGTTCAATTGCTTATTTTTTATCCAATAATCCTGATTTTGATGGAAAAATACTGGTTGTTGAAAAAGATCCCACCTATGCACAGTCTTCCACAAGTCTTTCTGCCGGTGGTATTCGCCAACAGTTTTCCAATACTGAAAATATTCAAATTTCCCAGTTTGGTGCTTCATTCCTAAAAAATATCGATTCATATCTTCAATTTGATGACGACCCAATCAGTATTGATTTTACAGAAAAAGGGTATCTTTTTCTGGCAACAAAAAAGGGCATACCCGTACTACAGAAAAATCATGAAACACAAAGAGCTGTTGGCGCTAGTGTTCAGATATTAAATCAATCGCAACTAAAAGAAAAATTTGATTGGCTAAATGTGGATGATTTAGAGGCTGGATCATATGGGTATGAGGATGCAGGCTGGTTTGATCCACATTGCCTTACCATGGCATTTAAAAATAAAGCCAAAACCCTTGGAGTAGAATACCTAAAAGAAGAGGTCGTCGAAATTCAAAGGACAGGTCAACAAATAATCGGTATTAAACTTAGCTCAGGGGAAAAAATTAACGCTGGAATTGTTATAAACGCTTCGGGCACCAAGGCATCAAACATAGCTAAAATGGCCGGCATTCAAGATTTGCCCGTTCATTCTCGCAAACGATTTATTTTTTTATTCAAATGTCTGACCCAGTTACCTGATTGCCCTTTAGTTGTGGATCCATCCGGGGCTTATTTCAGACCGGAAGGACAAAATTATATTTGCGGCATATCACCAAGTGAAGAAAATGATCCAGACTGTGATGATTTTTATATGGATTATTCAGTTTTTGAGGAACAACTGTGGCCAATTCTTGCACAACGAGTACCTGCTTTTGATGCAATCAAACGAATATCATCCTGGGCAGGCCATTATGCATATAATGTAAAAGATCAAAATGCAATTCTTGGAATTCATCCTGAGGTAAACAACTTTATTTTAGCCAATGGATTCAGCGGACACGGACTTCAGCAAGCTCCAGGTGTTGGCAGAGCGGTTTCAGAATTGGTGACCTATGGTCAATACAGAACATTGGATTTAAGCTGCTTTGCATTTGAACGGTTTGCCGACAATAACCTGTATCAAGAGTTAAATGTAGTTTAATAAAACACTTGTCACAAACAATGCTCGCCGGATGCAAGAAGAATCTACTATAATAAAGGCTATTACTTCCTGTTATCAATAATTGTTTTTCAATTGCTTCAGCTTATTCTCTAACTCAGCATATTCATCCTCATAATCAAGGAGCTCCATCATGATCGGAGGTTTTGTAGAATGTGCAGGAAGACGCCCCTTAGCATCTCGGATAAGGTTTTCGAGCTCATCCATTCTTTTCTTAATCTCCTTGATTCCATCTGCCATATTAATATTTAACTCCTGTTAATATTTAGCGTCTGTTAGTATTTAACTCCTGCAGCTTTTGCGAATTCTGCACTATGGGAGTGACATGGCGTGACTCCGTATACCATGGAGCAGAAAGGACATTCTGACTCCATAAA
>JAAEKY010000591.1 GCA_024227235.1 Desulfobacteraceae bacterium
AATAATTAAATTTTTTATTTATGAATCGTTAATTGCGGAAAGGGTATTTCCCATTGATTTAGAGTGCAGGCGTCCACACACCATCTTTGGATTGCTCTTGATAGCCGTTTGTATAAAGGCGCCATATCTCCTTTAAAATCTGCGATAACAATGATATCAAGAGACGAGCTGCCTGCGTTTTGAAATTCTACTCGAAGGTTAAGAAGACTCTTTACATACCCTTCTTCATCAATTCTTTCATTGATGTATGACTCCATGATACTGAGAACTTTTCCAGTGGATTCTTTTTGAATATTATAACTGATGCCAAAGGGAATTTTGAGTCTGAAATTCACAGAAAGATTCAAAGGAGTCAAGGCAAGAAAATCTGCAGTTTGGTATGTTTTTTTTGCCCCGCCACGTTGTACAAGTTCAACCATTTCATGGGATATACTGGTAACATGCCCCCGTGTTTCATCTGAAAGAATCACCCAGTCGTTTCTTTTGCAAGGGAACCATGGTTCACTCTTGTGAAATGATCGGGATGTCCTGTCAAAAAGTTCTTCAATCGGCAGACGAAGGGTTATCCCCATATACGGATTTTCAAGTTTGGTGAAAACATTAATATTTTTTACAAGCCAGGGAACACCTTTATAGATAATTCGTTCTCCTTCTCTGACTGCACCGATATTCAGCATGAGCCGACTTTGCTGCCAAAACTTTGGGAGCATATTTTTAGCTGCCCACCCAAGTCCCATAAAAAAGATGATGGTCAAACTAAGCAAAACCCAGTCCTCAAAGACAAAGAACACCAGGACAAGCACAAAAAGAGTCATAAACAAAACAAAAATACGAGAAAAAAGATCAAATACTCTAATATGAAATGGTCGGTATTTTGAAGTATAACCCGGTATCTTTTTTATCACAGCGCGGAAGGAAAATCTTAATAATACAACAACAAAAACACATGCGATTAAGGCAATAAACAGGAAAAGCCCTCTTGTACGGATAAAGCTTTTTATAGATATTTGTGAAATTTCAAAAAAAGATTTTTTTTCATTCTCCATTTCCGCCAGCTGCATACTGGCTATTTCCATTTTATTTCGTATCTGCTTTTCAACACTTTTCCATTCAGGCAATAGGCTTTCTAAATTCTTTTTCAAATCTTTATCAGATGTTTTTGAGATCAAGATGCTCAAATGCTCGGCAGCCGCATGAGAAATGGGGACAAGACTCTCATAATAGGTCAGTTCATCTTTCAGTTTGGTCTTATACCGGGCTTTTACAGTTAAGCGTTTTATTTCTTTAATTCCGGGTTCTAAAAGTGAAACAAGCTCTGCTTGCCAATTAAAATGATTTTCCTTTTTCTCAACAAACAAACCAATATCAATACCCGTGGCAATGCGTTCAAAATCAGCGGTTGCCTCATTGAGCTGTTTATCGAGCTTGGCAAGTTCTGCTTTTAGCGAACCTTTTTCTGTCTGAGATGTGCTTTGTTTTATACTTTTTTTTCTCTCTGAGATTCTCTGATTTAGATTCTTTTTCAGCTCAAGTATGGAATTAAGCATTTTTAATGAAGGATCATCTTTTTCAGAAATTTTGGGTGAGCTAAGCGTATTCCCAACCGCCTTAGTATCATCAGCAATTAGATGTCCCGCTAGGCTAAAAAGAAATACTAAAAAATATATACTTATTTTGTACCGCATCATATAAATGGTTCCTTATCACTAAACATGAGTTGACAGTCTCTATTAAAAAAATTATGGCAATGGGGGCCTGCTTCTTTTAGCAAAAGACGCCAGGATCTTTTGCTGCCACTTTTCTCCATAACCGTCTGCTTCTGGAATAGTGCTCTGCTTTTGGGTATGAGCAAAATTTACTCGAATAAAATCGCGAAATCTTTTGCCAACTATTTCCTGCAAGGGGTGCCCTAGCCCCTCGTACATCTGATCATCAATCTCATTAAAATCAAAAAAAATGGCCAGTTGATTAATCAGACTTTTATTAATACTCAAGGGCGGGTTCAACTTCCCAGAATCTGACAACAACTGTTTAGCCAGATCCACCATTGCCAGACGTATAATACGTTTAATATTTTGCAGCTGCTGTTCTGTCCAGAAAATACGATTACGGTCCATACTTAATTCGCACTTTTCTTTCCCACTCAGATTAATCCGACCGATTACGTTTTGACGGGCACCTTCCGGCAACAGGCTTTCGGTCTGGGTAACAAAAATACCATCCTGAAAAATAGAAACACCCCCTCGTGCTGATTCAAGGGCATAAAGGCTGTTAAGGTTCCTTTTGGCTTTTATAAATAAGTATCCTTCAGAATCTTCAAATTTAAGCGACGTTACAAAATCGTAGCTAATACCACTGTTTTTAACACCATCATATGCCAATTTCTCCTGCCCCAGCGTGGTAGCCTTCCCCTCATGGTCCAGAAGTTCAACGGGAATGGTTAGATACCGGATATTAGTTTTCAGAAAACAGATATATTCAATACTGCGGCAATAATTGATTTTGGATTCTGTAAGATAGAGGGTAACCTGGGTACCGGTAGCGCAATCCTCAGGGGCAAACCTTACATCAAAATAGTCCTGTAAGTTGGTGATGGTTATTAACAGACCTGGGGAATCATTTTTACGGGTCTGGATGACGATTTTGTCTGAAACCAGAAAGCTGGATAAAAATCCAATACCAAACTTGCTGATAAAATTAAAATCAACACGATTTTGGTTAATACTTTTTATATCACCCGATTGATAAAAGGAAATTCCAATTTTTAAAAAGTATTTCTCAATCCACTGGCGATCCATACCAATGCCGTTGTCACGGAATTTGACGACCTTTATTTGATCGTCAAAATCGATGGATATTTCCGGAGTATAATCGTCATCAAATAATTTTTTAAGGTTACAGGCATCCACGGCGTTCTGGATCAATTCACGAAGGAAAACCCGTCTGTCCGAGTAAAGCCGGTTGCCAGTGAAAAGCTGTAGTGCAGCGGTTGAATCTACAGAAAATTTCATATCAAGGGGCTTGTATCCCGTGGGTTCTATCTCGTATATGATCTCTGAAAAAAGAAATCTCGGACTCACCTGAGCGTTTATGTTATGCAAAATTTTTTGCATCCCACTTTCATGATGCTTTAAGGCTCGATGAACTTCAGGGTGGTGACAGCAGATTCTTACCTGGACTGTTCCCGACAAAAACGAATGTGGCCCCACATATGATACGCTGAAGCTCTCACAAAATTGTTTGAAAGGAATCTTTTCACTGGTACTCAAATTCCCAGCGATGTTTCGTGCGGTGTTCGGGTGTTCCAAATCCAGTTCAGCACCCAGACGGATGGCACATGCCAACAAGCTAATATTTACTGGAGCAGCTTCATACTCCACCTTCTGTGTATTTAGCAACTGGTCAAAATCCTTTATTCCAGAACAAATCAGATGAATGATTCGGGCACGATCCTTACCGATGATACCCCGTGTTTCCAAACGCTCAAGAGATCCTGCAATTTCGGTCTCAAACAGATGCGCTGCGGCACTAAGAAAAAAGATATTCCAGGGATTCAATTTTAACATCTCCTGCTGCTCATCATCCAGGAGCCAATTATCCAGATAAGCTGTGATACGATCTCCATGAAGCTTGTAAAAGTCATTTTTATGTGATGAGTTCAGGTTTTCAAGATTTTTTTGGTGTTTCTTGGGCAGGTGGTTAAAAAGAGTATTCAATTGAAATATGCCTCCCTTGGCTTCTGGTCTTGAGTAGGCTTTTAGGCAATGCTCATGGTGCATTTCACCAAATCCGTAAGCTGTCGATCATAGGATAGGACTTTGCTTATTGTCAAGAAAACTATCATTCAAATGGGGCACAGCTTCGTTGGTCATTGACTTAATTATGTTTAAAAATAAGCTGTATTAACCGCTTCATTTGTCTTGTTGAGATCTACTATGCAGTAAGCAAGGTGTGACCCGAACCCACCCCTTACCTAAAAAAATGTTCACCTTGAAATATAAGATCCGAATTCATTTAGAACAACATCCATGGAAATGGCAAATCCCAACCCTTCATATTTATGGGTCAGTTTTTTAAAGGTATTGATTCCCATCACTCTCCCCTCAGAGGAAATCAAAGGTCCCCCGCTGTTGCCGGGATAAATCTTTGCATCTGTCTTTATAAAAATCCCCTCTTGGCCGGACATGATACCCGTGCTTACTGAATTCTTTAATTTAGCCGGATTCCCAATGGCATATACCTTCTGTCCCTGATAGATGCCACTTTGATTTACCGGATCAAGGTATGGGGTTTTATGTCCATCCAGCTTCAGCAATGCCAGATCGTATTGTTCACTGACGGATATCAGTCGGGCACTTTGTTTGGAATTATCCGCAAGATAAATGTGAAAATTTTGTTTCAGATAGGAAATGCTTTCATTAAAATTCTCACTGCTGATCTGGTCTCGGTATTCTGACAGTTTATTTTCAAATTTTATTTTCCTTTTTTTAAAGTCTGCTTGCCAGGATTGATACCGTTTTAATTCGATTGAATAATTTTCCTGGGCATACGCTTTATCCTTCTGATTTGTAAATTCAGATACCTGTTTTTTATACTCATCCAACTGTTTTTTAAACAATTCGAGTTTTTCCTGTTCCAGGCCCATATCCTTCTCGGCTGTTTTTATTTTGTCTTCTGACTGGGATCGAACAGTTTGTCGCCTGTTTTTTTCTTGCTCCGTCAGCCGGAGTACGTGTTTATTGGTGACAAGATAACCTGAATCAGTAACAAAAAAGCCCGTACCGAAACCAATGGGGGTTTGAATGGAAACAACGCCTAATGTTGCTTTTTCAATAGTATTTAACGGATTGAGTTGTTTTGTTAGATGGGCCCCGATATCAACACCAGTGCCTGGAGAAAGCTTTGTTTTAACATCGTCTACGACATTTACACCTTCATCAGGTAGTTCCTTCGGGGTATCCGTAAACACCCAGACCCCATCCTTATTTTTATATTTATATATTTCGGTGGAACCTATTGAACAGACGAAAATAAAACAAATATTCACCAATATTACGAAAAATACGAATTCAACAGAAGCGCTTAATTTTTGCATCTATCTATCCTTTTTCATTTTCGAGTGACTTATAACCGTTTAGGACCTGCCGAATGTCCGCAGTATTTTGCTTGTTTGAATTAAGTATGGTGTCCCCCGATCTTTTGTCCCCCGATCTTTGATGGGTTAGATACTACCATGATACAGCGTAGAAGTAAACGTAACCATTGGCATACTTGACCCAACATTGGTAATCCTTTTCAGGTTCAAGCTCGAGATAGAAGTCTGCATTTTGCTTGTTGAATATTTTACTAGTATAAAATCACTGTTTTTTTAAATAATTCATAATTTCATGGGGATCAGACGGATCTCCAGGAACAAAGGAAGAATACCCGGAAAGGCAACCACCGACCCCAACCCTTCTGAAATTTTCCGCTTAAAGCCTTGGCCTATGCGTACTGTTTCAGGCAATGGTAAACCTTCTTCCTTCAGTTGTTTCAAGCCATGTATCAGAGAAGCGAAACAGGCACTGCAGGCCCATTTCGCATATATATAATCTAAAAATTCTGCTGCAAGAGGGGTATCCTCTGGTTTGCCCAAAATGTCAGGGCCAAATGAAAATCATCTCTCATTTGAATTTTTTCAAACTTTTCCGATAAATATTATTATAGTTTCTCTTTTCTTTTCAAAAGCTTGATTTTTTGTTTGTCTTAAATTTGTTATCCTGATACAGGTACAACATATTATACTTGTATCAGGGTGGAGATAACATTTCGGATTTTAGAGTGTTATTTATGATTTGGTTAACAAAAAGCAAGTTCTTATCCCACAGTAATTATGTGAGTAAATTTAATGGACTCTATTTCAAAAACACTGCCCAGTCATAGGCAGGTATTCAAAAATTTGAATTTAAATAAAAAAATCACCATGATCATTTTTCTGATCGTCATTATTTTCACCTTCTGTCAGGGATTTATTATGCACTCCATTATATCATCCACTGGTGAAATGGAAATAAAGGCCATGCGCAAGGAAGAACTGAGTAAGGCCAGACAAAAATTGAAAAATTATGTTGAAATTGCCTATAATACCCTTGAATCCAACTATGAAAATATTGAAAACAAAAAATGGCTGCAAAAGGAGTATGGCCTTCAGCTCAGCAAGATTATCGATATAGCAGAATCAATTGTTAGAGAGCATATCGCTCTTGTATCATCGGGTAAAGTGAATATGGAAGAGGCCCGGAAAAATATTTTAGGTTCTATCAGTCGGGTTCGCTATGATGCAGACACAGGCTATATGTGGATTAATGAAGAAGGTCAGCGATTTTCCAAAATGCTGGCTGAAACCCAATCAGACAATTTGTCTGATTGGATTCCAAAAGAAATGGGACTGGGCTATGTCTGGATAAACGATATGAGCAAACCCTATCCAAAAATGCTCATGCATCCGACAATTCCCTCTTTAGATGGAAAAATCCTTGACGATAAAAAATTCAACTGCGCCCAGGGTATAAAGAAAAATCTCTTTGTTGCCATGCGTGAAGTCGTGGAAAATGATGGTGAAGGATTTGTTGACTATGTTTGGCCCAAACCGACAAAAGACGGCCTGACAAAGGAACAGCCAAAGCTTTCCTATGTACGTGCCATTCCTGAATTGAACTGGATTATCGGGACAGGAATTTATATTGATGATGCGATGGACAAAGCAATAGAAAAATCAAAACAGGACCTAAAAAAAATGCGTTACAACGCTGGGGAAGGGTATTTCTGGATTAATGACAAAGGATCGCCATACCCTACAATGATTATGCATCCTACAATGCCGGAGCTAAACGGAAATGTGATGGATGACCCAAAGTATAATGTTGTCAATGGGGAACCCAGACATCTGTTCAAAGCCATTATAAAAACAGCTGCAATCAAAGATGGCGGATTTATTGACTATCTTTGGCCCAAACCCACCCCAAAAGGCGTCACAACTGAAGCGCGCAAGCTTTCCCATGTGAAGACCTTTGCGCCTTTTGGCTGGATCATCGGTACAGGTGTTTATATCGATTCCATAGACCATTTGATTGAAGAAAAAGTAAATACCATAAAGTCCACAAACTTTTATCTCCTAATGACGATTCTCTCAGTTGCTGTTGCCCTTTTTATATTTCTTACCATTGCCAGCTATTTTTTAATCGATCGTTTGTTTATCCGCAAAATCAACCAGGCAAATGACGACCTTCAACAGGAAATAGAAGAAAGAAAAAAAACAGAAAAAGAGTTGATTGTTGCCAGGAAACAGTCGGAAGTTGCCAACTCCGCTAAAAGTGAATTCCTTGCCAATATGAGTCATGAGATCCGTACGCCAATGAATGCGGTGATCGGTCTTGCCTATTTGCTCAAGCAGACAGACCTGACCGTTCAGCAGCTGGACTATCTATCAAAAATCTCCCTTTCAGCTGACAATCTTCTTTCCATCATCAATGATATCCTTGATTTTTCCAAAATAGAAGCAGCCAAATTAAAACTGGAAACTATCTCGTTTAGTCTTCGTTCCGATATTCTCCAGAATGTATCCCAGGTAGTGGGGCTGGCTGCAGCACAAAAAAGGTTGGAGATCATGCTGGATATCGAGCCCGGTCTTCCTGACCAGTTAAAGGGTGACCCTGTGCGGCTTAGGCAAATTCTTATCAACCTGATGAACAATGCAGTAAAATTTACGGAAAAAGGAGAGATCACACTCGACATAAAAAAGCTGGACTCGCATGATGAAAGATTATTGCTTCAATTTACCGTGCGTGATACCGGAGTAGGTATGACAGAGGACCAGCTTGCAGGGCTTTTTACCGCCTTTTCCCAGGCAGACGCCTCAACAACACGCAAGTTCGGGGGAACCGGTCTCGGTCTCACCATCTCCAAAACACTTGCGGAAATGATGGGAGGAGAAATTGGGGCAACCTCTGTTCAAAGCAAAGGATCTACTTTCTGGTTTACAGCCAGGTTTTCAGCCAATGCCAAAGCTGAAGACCCAGACCAGTTTAGCCTGCCGGATGATATCATGAGCCTCAAAGTGATGGTGGTGGATAATAATAAAACAGCCAGGATCATACTGATCCGTCAGCTTGAGCATATAGGCTATCGCGTCACAGGGGCCGAAAGTGGCGAAGAGGCCATTCATCTCCTTAAAACAGCCAAGTCTGATTCGGCATTTGACCTTGTCCTGCTGGACTGGGTGATGCCTGGAATTGATGGTTTTGAGACGGCCCGACATATCCAGTCGGGTATGGGGATTAAAAAGATACCTGCCATCATCATGGTCACGGCCTACGATAAAAGAGAAATAACCGACCAGATACAAGACATTGAATTGAAAGAAATTCTCACGAAACCTATCTTTCCGTCCGACCTGTTCAATGCCATTTTATCAACCTTTGGCAAGGCGGTTGCCAAGCGTAAAAGAGAATACAGCGAATTTTTACCGGATCATGTACTGGGTGCCCGTGTCCTGGTTGTAGAAGATAATTTTATCAACCAGACAATTGCCAGAAAGATCCTTGAAAATGCAGGTGTTACCGTCACAGTTGCCGGGGATGGGGAACAGGGCCTTGAAAAGCTGATAACCGAATATCAGGCGGGTAATCCTTTTGATGTGGTACTCATGGATATCCAAATGCCGGTAATGGATGGATATACTGCCTCCAATGAGATTCGTAAATTGCCTGAATTTAAGGACTTGCCTGTTATCGCCATGACCGCCAATGCCTTTGTAAGTGATCGACAGAAGGCGCTTGAGGCAGGAATGAATGATCATGTAGCAAAGCCAATAAACGTCAAAAAATTTTTTAAAGTACTGGGTGAATGGGTTCATGTCCCTGATAAAAGGCAAAACAGATTGCTGTCAGATGAGAACATCTATTCTTCAGACACAACAGATAGCGACATGAATGAACTGCCTGTGATCGATGGCCTTGACACGGCAGTTGGAATCCAAAATGCAGATAAAGACAGGCCCCTGTATGAAGAATTGCTGCAGGATTTTTTGAAATACCATGCCGATGATACAATAAAAATCAAGCAGGCCATTTCAGATGGGGATACAATATTGGCTGAAAGGCTTGCCCATACACTGAAGGGCGTTGCCGGGAATATTGGTGCAGAGACTTTATCCCAGGTTTCCTGCAGTCTGGAAGATGCAATCCATAAAGCGGATACTCATCGCATTACAGACACTTTACCTTCTGTGGAAAATACGCTGCAACAACTCTTGGTGGGAATACAGAAGGCTTATCCCGACAAGATGGGGAAAAAACAACAGACAGAGTCTGTATCATCCCAGGTTGATATCGCATCTTTACAGCCTGTTTTAAATAGGTTGAAAGGATATCTTGTTGATGATGACCCTGATGCGGTAAACTATTTTCTTGAAAACAAGGATCTTCTACGCCGGGCAATACCAATGGGTACGATAGCAGAGCTGGAAAAAAACTTACGGAATTTTAATTTTAAAATAGTTCGGGATGATCTTGTTCAATTACTGGATGGTTGAAGACTGTGGATTATTGATGTATAATCCTGAAAATATTTTCATCATAGTAAGGGAAAACAGACCTGCTTGGAGAATCGTATGAAAAACAGTAGTACAATATTAGTTGTTGATGACACGCCTATAAACTTAACCTTAATCAGTGGTATCTTAAAGAATAAGTATAGAATCAAAGTTGCTACCAATGGTGAAAAGGCATTATCGATTCTTAACAATACAAAACAAAAACCCGATCTCATCCTTCTTGATATTATGATGCCGGACATGGATGGTTATGAATTATGTTCTAAGATAAAAAGGTCGGAATTATCTTCCATCCCTGTGATTTTTTTAACATCATTAACCAAGCCTGAAGAAGAAGAGAAAGGCCTGAGCGTTGGCGCTGTGGATTATATCCACAAACCCATCAGTCCCCCGATACTCCTGGCAAGAGTAGCGACTCATTTGAAACTGAAAGAAGCCACCGATTTTTTAAAAATCCAGAATACGATACTTGAAAAAATGGTCAAGGAACGAACTTTGGAACTTTCCGAGTCACAGCAGGCGACGATAGTCGCCATGGGCGCGCTAGCTGAATGCCGTGATCCAGAGACCGGCAACCATCTGCGGCGCACACAGCACTATATCAGACAATTAGCCGAAGAGCTTTCCAAACTGCCTGATTACAATGAATATTTGACCGAGGAATGGGTTGACGTATTATTTAAGTCTGCCCCCCTGCACGACATTGGAAAAGTTGGCGTCCCTGACAGTGTTTTACTGAAATCGGGGAAACTAAATGCCAACGAATTTGAAACCATGAAAGAGCATACCGTTTTTGGTAAAAACGCCATCTATGAAGCTCAAAAGCAAATGCATACAACCAATTCCTTTTTACTGATGTCTGAACAGATTGCTGAATCTCATCACGAATGGTGGGATGGAACAGGCTATCCGAATGGGCTTTCCGGAACGGACATCCCTCTTTCAGCACGTCTCATGGCCATTGCTGATGTCTATGATGCAATGGTTTCCACAAGGATTTACAAACCCCCATTTTCCCATGAAGATGCCGTACAGATAATTAAGGAAAATTCAGGCACCCAGTTTGACCCGGAGCTTGTAGAGACTTTTCTTAAAATTTCCGACAAGTTTTACGATATCAAAAAAAAATTCTCAGATTCCTATTAAAATCGGCCTTGAAACCCATATTTTACACTGCTGCCTTTCTAATGATCATGCAGCTGTGTTAATGCTTAACTTCTATCCAGATGATAAAATCGAGCACCGATATCATAAATCGCATCTTTTTTTCTTCTACACCAGATCACCTCTGCCTTGTACCCGGCGTTTGGCTGAGGCCCTTTAAAACCAGGTGCAATATCAACTAATTTGAGATCAATATCCGAACCCTGTTTGAGAGCAGTTTCTGCCATAAATTGTACTCCGCTTAAACTATAGTTAAGCGCTTTGCCTTGAGAATGGATTCCCAATCCAGTATCCGAAAAAATGACAGGTGTCTGAAAAGATATACGCTTATAATTACGCTGTTCGATATATGGCATTACAGGAACTTGTTCTATGTTTAAAGCCTTGTCCAACCAAGCAAGAGCATCCATAGCAACTGTTTCCCAACCTGATTCGCCGATGATCCAATGCGCGTGTCCTTCAAATTCCTTATAGGTAGCAACTGACTTATATTTATCTGCAATATTTCGCGTAACTGACACCGGGGTGATTTTATCCTTAGCGCCAACCATAATCAGAACCGGGCAGGTAATTTTTGATTCATCAACCTTGGTTGCTTGTTTTAAGTCCAAATACCAAAATCCAATTTCAAATCCTACTCGTCCGGATTCATGAACCATTTTATTAAAAATTTTCTGTCTGTCTTGTGGGGGGAGAAGCGCCAGCATTGAATATGAAGCTTCATTAAATGTCTGATGCATGGGTTTTTTCCAAAAATTCCATTTTGTTAGTGTGCTCCAAAAACTTTTAACAACTGATGGCCTCAGGCTCATAATCCCACGAGGCGATGAGGGCGATAATAAAATAACAGCTTTTGCCAATCCCCGGCTTGCCAGTATCTGGGCAAGGAGCCCCCCCAGTGAATGCCCCATCAAAATGGGCGGGCTGTCAAATTTTCTGATCAATTTTTCGAGGTCATTTACATAATCCAATAGACTGACTTTTCCCAATCGATGATCCGGAACCTCATTTGTTGCACTTTCATGATATCGCAAAGTCGGCGTCACACAAAGATAACCTTTATCTTCAAAAAATATTTTGTAATTATCCCATACCCAAGAACCCGACCACATGCCGTGAATCATTACAATTATTTCATTCATAAAATTATCCTTCTTTATTGTAATATACACTGCGCTTCACGTTTCAGATAAAATTTAGGATGAGATTTTGCTTTTTGTCAAGCAAAGTCTGAAAAATTATTAAAGGTAAAGAAATATACCTGCTTTAGGGTCGCATGGCAGGTCAATAGTTGCGGACCGGGCCATAGTGAGGTTATTTCGTCACATGCCCTTAAAAAGGAAGACACAAAAAAATTCGAGATAACAATGAGGTATTGGAACCAGATCGAAATGAACTTTTAAACAAGCTTCAAACAATGAAAGATGAATTGGAAAAAGCAAGAGGTTTTATTCTTATTTGTGCAAAGTGTAAAAAAATTCGTGACGATAAAGGATATTGGGAAGAACTTGAAAAATACATAACAGAACATTTATCTGCCACATTCACTCATGGGATATGCCTGGATTGTGTAACATGAACTATATCCTGAACTTAACATAGATTAGGTTCCCTTAATATTGTACACCTTTATTTACAAAATTTTTACAGGGCCATTATAGATGTAGCCTGGAGTCTATGATTCCTGATTTTGTGTTCTCCATTTATTGATATTCAATTTCCTGAGCTTCCATGGTGATTGTTGTCAAGCTTTTGTCCTTTATGTCCAATTCAACCCCATAGCAGCGTCTGATCCTTCTTTTGATTCCTCTTGGCCCTAATCTGTAAAGATTGAAGTCAAGGCCGTTCTCGATACAGTATTTCATTTTTCCTGCATACTTGGCCTTGTTATTTCCACAGCCTAGATCCGTTTCTTCTCTTATCATTTCCTGTGCTCCTTTTTGGGTTGTAGAGTGGTTGTCATAAATATATTCCAATTGATTCTTGAATAGTCCTTGCGGTCTATCAGGCATGTGATGGATTAAAAATCTTTCTGCATTACTGGTCTAACCTCATTACATGTGTATAGTTTTCAAAATATTTTTCTTATAACTGATTTCTTTATAGCTGCTTTTTACTGTCTTTCCATCCCCCAAAAGGGTGATTTTGGTTTCCCAGGGCCAAAAATTAATAACATTGGGCTTTCCATGACCCAAAAGAGTATAGTGAATGGCTGCTGACTACTATTTTAAAGGGTGTTCCCTATAAACAATAACTTGAAGGTCAGAAACTGGATTTTCAGCATTTCCGAACGATTGCGGATTTATTTTCTTTGTGACCGCAAATTGCTGGCAAAACTTTCTAAATGTGCCTGGAATGTTATCACAGCTTACCTTAAATTCATTGTGCCGAATGATGATACCGATCCCGGTTCCAGCATTGCAGTGCAGACCTATGGTGATTTTCTCAATTTCAATTTCCATCTCCACGCTATAGTTTGAGTTGATTGTTTTCTGAAAGATGGCAGTTTTCTGACTGCACCAGAAGGCAGACGCTGATGATGTTACCCCGACAATTATGCCAAATGAGCTGTCTTCCAGCAACAACATGTTGTGCTTGGATCAGGTTGGAGATGCTATTTCAGATTAGGAAATTTTTTTTATGGGTTCGCTAACAAAAAGCAGGTTCCTATCTGTTGAACAGATTAAACCGCAGATATGACTAAAATGATTTGCCTATTTCTTATCCTCTTGACGACGGTCTTTGCCGTTTCTTTTTTCTTCATTTTCAGGAATAAAAAAATCGATAAACTCTTCTTTCATTTTCCCACTTGATTCGCGGCGGTCCGAATTTGGTTTGCGATTGTCTTTATTATTTTTTTTGGGGGTGTCATCATTCATGTCCGAATCTCATCCATGTTTTGGGTTCAGCAGGATTAAATCCTGCTCCAGGCAATTACTTTTATAAATATCACTGGAAATCAAATTATTGTCAAGCATATTGGTGGATAATTTTATTGCATCGTGATATTGCTAATTAGTGTTTAAACGAAAACTCACCCATCTGCTGTGTTGCTTCAAAATTTTTCCAAATTATAAAAGTGGCCTCGTGTACAGTATTACACTCCCGTTTCAAAATGTATGCAGGCGCATCTCTTCGAGCCCTTACGCCTTGCATATGGACAACTTTTCGCCCAAACGCAAATTTTCAGTCAGGAACTAAATAGAAAGTTCAACATATTAATTGACACTGGATAGTCTTTTATGTATTTAAATACTAGGTTTCACAGAAAATTTTGATATGCATATTATTTTAGTATAGATGGAGCGGAGCCTGTTTGAGGCTCAATAGATTACTAACGTTGACTCGGACGATGATTATATGAAGCACCATATTACCTTTATTAAAAAACTGGTAGAAAAAGGCGGCCCGGATTCTTCAGAGTATCACGAATTAACCGATTGGCTGAAGCTTGTCAACTCAGAATTCAGCAAAGGCATTCTGGACAAAAAAGATTTGGTCAAATTGCGCGATGAAATGGGAGAATCCCTTTCAATATTAACGCTTCAAGGATTTGTGTTCAATAAACCACACGGGTATCCCGGGGATTATGAAATCATAGAAAAGATATACCAGGAACACGTATCCAATAACCCGGTCGTTCGAAAATGGGATCTTTATTTCCAACTCCAGAAAGCCCCGATTGCCGTTAGGAACAGAAAACAATATTTCATTAATCTTTTAAGCGACGTTGACAAGGATCTCTCCGGCAATGCCAGCAGAGTATTAAATATTGCCAGCGGCCCGGCAAGAGATCTGTTTGATTTTTTTTCAAAACACAGCAATTCCGTTGTTCATGTTGACAATGTGGAATTTGATCCACTGGCCATCTCTTATGCAAAAAATTTATGCCGAGATTTTCTTGATAATATTACATTTCTTCACACCAATGCTTTTGATTTTAAATCAAAAGAAACCTATCGCCTGATATGGTGTGCCGGATTGTTTGACTATTTAAACGACAAAAAATTCATGTTTTTATTAAACCACATCGTACCGCTTCTTGGAGATGAAGGTGAAATTGTTATTGGAAATTTCTCATGCGATAACCCGACCCGGGATTATATGGAAATTATTGGAGACTGGCGCTTAACACACCGCACACCGGATCAACTGATTTCTCTTGCAAAAAAATGTAATTTTTCAGATGCAGATATTCGTATCGGCAATGAACCTGAAGGGGTAAATCTATTTCTTCATATAAAACGAGGAAAAAACTTCATTTCTTATTAATACGCAATGATACGAATGCTCCATTTTTCAACTGAAGCAGATAAAAAGCACCATAGCTGTATCACAGTGTCCTGTTTGTTTTGTCTTCTACGATATGATTTATTCGGGTTGACAATTTTCTTGAATAAAAGACCTTGCTCCGGGAAGAAAAGATGAAACCGAACCCCTCTAAAAATCACAAAAACCATGACGTCAACCTGTCTGATATGAAACTTCATTTTGCCACTTTATCATTTAAAGATGGAAAAGGCCTACTCGAAAAAGAATTTTTAGATGACTATTACCATAAATTTATCAACCAGGTGAGGATTTCACTTTTTATTGCCATCCTGTTTTATTCGGTTTTTGGTATTTTGGATGCCAATTTAATGCCGACCATGCGGCATCAGCTCTGGTTTATCAGATATGTTGTCTTTTTCCCTCTTGCCACCCTGGTCCTAGTCTGGTCTTTTTTTAAAACATATAAAAAATATATGCAGACCGCACTTTCTTTTGTGGTAGTCCTGGCCGGGACCGGTATTGTTACCATGATTATAATTGCCCCTCCGCCAATAAATTATTCTTATTATGCTGGTTTAATGCTCATTTTCATTTTTGGATATTCATTTATTCGGGCCCGGTTTGTATGGGCCAGTATCACTGGCTGGTTTGTGGTCTTCTGTTATGAAATCGGCGCTATTGTCATTAGTGATACCCCGTTGCCCATTTTGATCAATAATAATTTTTTCTTCATCAGCGCGAATATTATTGGGATGTTTTCCTGCTATTCCATCGAGTATGCTGCCCGGAGAGATTTTTTTCTGGCACGATTGCTTGTGGAGGAAAGAGAAAAAACAGATGATGCCAACCAAAAACTGGAGCAGCGGGTCAAAGAGCGTACAGATATGCTGGCCAATGCCAATATTGATTTAAAACAGGAAATCGTGGAACGAAAGCGTGTCGAACAAGAACTTCGGGAGATCCATAACAAGCTTGAACTCAGGGTGGAAGAGCGAACCCAGGCTTTAAGGCAGATGCATGATGACCTTGAAAACCGTGTTGAAGAACGAACAGAAGAACTCAAACGTACCAATATTGAACTTCTTAAGGCAAAAGAAATGGCTGATGAATCCACCCGGGAAAAAAGTAATTTCTTAGCCAATATGAGTCATGAAATCAGAACTCCCATGAACGCGATCATTGGAATGACGGATCTGGCACTGAATCCTGAGATAAGAAATCAGAAACGGATGGAATATTTATCCATTATAAATTCATCTGGAACCTCTTTACTGGGAATTATCAATGAAATTCTGGATTTCTCTAAAATTGAAGCCGGTAAGCTTGAAATTGAATCTACTGCTTTTGAATTGATATCGATAGTCAACAATGTTTCTGATCTGTTTATAGATGATATGCGCAAAAACAATATTGAACTAGTCATCGATATGGAGTTTGATATCCCTGACACGCTCATTGGGGACCCGTTAAGGTTACAACAGGTGATCACCAATTTAATTTCAAATGCGCTTAAATTTACAGAAAAAGGAACGATTTGTATCAGGGTTAAAAAATTAAACGAAACCGACACTGATATCCGGTTATCATTTCATGTGAATGATACGGGTATTGGGATTGAAAAAGAAATTTTGAAAAAATTATTTGTTGCTTTTTCTCAAGCCGACACGTCTACGACGAGGAAATACGGTGGAACAGGACTTGGGCTGACCATTTGCCATAAATTAGTACAGATGATGAATGGCGTAATAAATATCAAAAGCAAGCCGGGCAAAGGCAGCCAATTCAGCTTTAAGCTGGACTTTAAAAAAACACAGCCTGCCAGACAAAACAGCCTTAAACTGCCTACTGCCGTCCAGAATAAGCCGGTTCTTGTAGCTGAAGACAATGCTCTCACCCGTGAGGTATTGAAAAAACAACTTCATTTTTTTGGGATGCTTCCCACCTTTGTTGAAACAGGAAAACAGGTGATTGAAACCCACTCCAGATCCATGCTTTCCACCCCGTTTGAGTTGGTCATCGTGGATAATGATCTTCCCGACATGAGCGGGCAGGCCATTGCAGAGCAGGTATGGTATGTGTCTGAAAATAGACCTGTTATCATTATGGATGATTGGAAAACCCTGGAAAAAAAATTTTCTCCATCAAACACAGCCAAATTGTGCCATATACAAAAACCGCTGAGGACATCTGTTCTGCTTGAGACAATCATGACCACTTTTGGATACATAAATGAAAAAACGCTTCAATTCGACCCGGGTAATGTCAACGTTACATTTCATCCATCAAAAATTTTACTGGTAGAAGACAATCACATCAATCAAATCGTTGCCACTGAAATTCTTAGCTATGCCGGGTTAGGCGTAAAAATTGCAAATAATGGGTCAGAAGCTGTTGAAGCGATAAAAAATGAGAAGTTTGATGTGGTCTTAATGGATGTTCAAATGCCCGTCATGGATGGTTTGACCGCCACAAGACTGATTAGGAAGGACCCGGTATATAAGAATCTTCCCATTATTGCCATGACCGCCCACGCCATTCACGGTGACAAAGAAAAATGTATTGCCGCAGGAATGAACCATTATATTTCAAAACCGATTGATAAATCCATTCTCTATCAAATTTTAAAAAATTATTTAAAGGAAAAAAAGGGCAAGGCCCGCACATCAAAAGTTGTGTTCGAAGATATTGAGAAGAAGCATGCCGCATCCCTGGAAATAGCAGGCGTTCGTGTCAAAAAAGGTATGAGCCGCATAGGATGCAATTTTAAACGATATATTGAAATTATTTCCCAATTCATAAAAGATTTCGAATCGGTGATTACACAAATCAGGGATGCCATTGCCCAAAACAATCTGAAAGTAGCAAAAGAAAGGAACCATACGCTGAAAGGTGCTGCTGGAAATTTATCTATTGAGGTTCTTCATTTTTTATCACAAACGCTTGAACAGGCAATCATTGGCAAGGATACAGACAAAATAAACCACACTCAACTCAGGTTGGAAGGTGAATTCTCAACACTTTGTGTATCCATTCAAAATATCATGGCAAAATCGCCCGCCCATGCGGAAAACAAGAAGCCTGATCAATCCTATGAGCCCCAGGAAACTATAAAAATTCTGGATAAGCTTGACAAGGGTCTGGAAGCGTGTAACCCGGTGGAAACAAAGACGCGGTTTGAACAATTAAAAGAATATGTGAATCTAACCAATAATAACGTTTATCTGCTGCAGTTTTCAGAGGATATGGAAAACTATATAAAAGGCTATCAATTTGACAACGCGCGTAAGCTCATCAAATCTTTTATTCATCAAACTGAGAAAACCGCTCTTTAATGAAGTATGTTGCCTTATTTTTGTTTAATGGTTTTGAAAAGTAATATCCCTGGGCTTTTTCACAATTAATACTTTGCAGGATATCGATCTGGGCCTTATTTTCTACCCCTTCGGCCACTACGCCCAAGCATAAATTTTTGCATAAAGACAGAATCGTTTCCACTATTTCTGCACTTCCGCCGTCAGAATCAATGCCCATAATGAATGAACGATCAATCTTTATGCTGTCGATTTTAAAATCCTGGATATAAGACAAGGACGAGTATCCGGTTCCAAAATCATCCATGACAACACTGATCCCAAACTCTCTGAGTGTTGATAATGTCGACAGGATATAGTCAGTTTTTTTTAATAAAAGATTTTCAGTGATTTCGAGATTCAGATTATCCGGGTTCAGATCATATTCTCTAAGCGTATTTATCACAAAACTTGTAAAGCTTTCATCCATGAACTGGTTAATGGATATATTTACATTCATTGTCAGGTTTTGGGTCCCGGGGATATGCCGGTGCCAGTACTTGAGCTGGGAGATAGCTTCATTGATGATAAATCGTCCCATAGGCAGGATCAGAGAGGTCTCTTCGGCTATGGGAATAAACTGGTCAGGATAAACAATACCCTTAGCGGGACTCTGCCATCTTACCAGCGCTTCAAACCCCACTATTTCCTCATTAGACAGGGAAACAATAGGCTGGTAGTGAAGGCAAAATTCATTATTATTAATGGCATGCTCAAGGTCATTTTGCAATTGTAAAGCTTCCATTGTCTTTTGATGCATTCTTTTCTTAAAAATTTTATAATTGGATTTTCCGGTTTCTTTGACCCGATACATAGCAATATCAGCGTCTCTTAATATTCCTTCTGCAGTGTTGTAATTTCTTGCATTGATCACAATCCCAATGCTTGAACTGGTTTTAATTTCAGTTCCTTTACTAAAAAAACTGGTTTTAGAAGCATTGACAATTCTTTTTACAATCTGGATCACTTGTTTCGGAGTGTTAAAGTCTTCGATTAACACAGCAAACTCATCCCCACCCATTCTGGCCACTGTGTCGGTTGCACGCATGCATTTTTTAAGCTTTTTTGACAACTGGATTAAAAATTGATCCCCAGCCTGGTGTCCCATACTGTCATTAATGGATTTAAAATTGTCCAGATCAATCATGACCACTGCAAATTGGTAGTCTTTTTTTCGCTTGGCCCGTTCCAGGGAGCGTTTGATTCGTTCCATGAGCAGTGACCGGTTGGGAATATCGGTTAAAGAATCGTGAAAGGCTTGGTACAGTATTCTTTCTTCAAACTTTTTCCTTTCGGAAATATCTTTATACAAAAAGAACAAGCCCTTTACCTGGCCTTTTACAATTGCAGGATAACCCAATAATGCTACTGGAATTCGGCTTCCGTTTTTATGCAACCGCAGCGTTTCTGTACTAACAATTTTTCCGGACATGATGTTTTGAAGAAATTGTTCATTTTCCTCTACGAATTCCTTTGAAACAATCAGGTTCTTGTCATATTTTCCTTTTACCTCGTTTTCATTGAAGCCAAAAATCTCTTCAAATCCTTTATTGACCTCCACAACCTTTCCATCCGATTCAATAATCATAATGGCCTGAGGTGAATTTTCAAACAAATGCAGAAAATAGGCCCGCTGTTTGATAAGTTTTTTTTGAATTTGAATACGTTCGGTCATCTGCTGGTGCAGTTCTTGATGGGATTTTGATATTTCAATTGTTCGTTTCCTGATAGTCTCTTCTAAATTTTCTCGGTGTCGTTTGAGCTCAATATGAATTCGCAGCTTATGTTTTAATACTACAGCGCTAAACGGTTTGGATATATAATCCACTGCGCCCAATTCAAGCCCTTTAACCATGTCTTCTTCTTCATTTTTGGCAGTCAGAAAAATAATGAGAATATCTTTTGTCTGGTCGCTGGACTTCAACTGCTGGCAGACTTCATACCCATTCATTTCCGGCATCATGATATCCAGCAAAATCAAATTAGGTTTTGCGGATTTGGCCAGTTTTATAGCACCTTTGCCATTGGTGGCACAAACAATGGAATAATCTGTCATCAAAATTTCAGTTAATACGGTAATATTGCTTGGAACGTCATCGACTATTAGAATCTTCCGCTTGTCTTCTTCACTCATGGCAGCTCCTTTAAACCTGAATTATCATCATGGCAGTCACAGATAACAAAATCGAAATTTATAGTTAAAAATGATTCAAGTTGAATCTTTTTTTAAAGCTATCATCTTTCCTGCTGCTGACGCTTTAGCAGCACAGCCGCTCAAACTTTGTTGAGGCGGATAAGGCGGATAAGCCTTTAATTTTTTTTAGATATAACATATTATTAATGGACCGTCCATCCTGTTGCGTCAGATTAGCAATTCTCGGTGCATATTAAAAAACGTCTGGCCTCATAATGAGACAAGGCGTTTAATCTTTTAAGATTTAAAAATAAATATGAACAGTTAAATACAGTATATTATTGAAACCGATTCATAGAATCTAGAACAGCCACCAAGACCCATAGTCCCAAAGACCCCCAGATAAGTCGATTAACAGGTTGTGGTGAAAGGGAACGGCTGAGCCTGAAGGCTTTGAAAATGATAAGACCAAGAGTAGATGCAAGAATTATAAAAGTCAGTTGCAAAGAAACGATGGGTAGGGGGGCGATAATATCATTAAAAGTTATAATGGGGTTATGCGTGTAATAGAGAGACAACAGGCGGGCAGCATTGCCAGAAAAGCCCCAGATAGCCCATCCAAGGCAGAAAATAGCAGGGAGACCCGCCCATCCTTGGCCTCGGGTAAAAAGAAAAGCGGCATAAAAAAAGATGGCCCCCATTGCAGCCACTCCCATAGATCCCATGCCGGTGTACTGATGTAATAAAGATGGGGGTACACTAAAAGATGCCACCACAGCTGCCAGACCAGGGGTTGCAGCTGCTAATCCGCCTTTTAACATTGTCTTGTTAAATTTAGAAGCTTTTGAATTAGAAACGCGTTTCATATGGTCTCCAAGTTATAGTTGTTCCGGGGGAACAGGCTATAAAGCCTTTCCCCCGGATGAATAGTATTATTTATAATTCTTTTATAAATAAACATCCTTGTTTATGGTTTTTAAGGAGTTAAGCATGTGTTGCCTGGCCAGATCCCCTTGGAATTCTAACACTTTCTACCAGATCCTGAATCTCCTGCGGTGGTGCTGTTGTTAACTTGCTGACAATAATGGAAACAACAAAGTTTATAAACATACCAATTGCACCGATACCCATTGTACCGATACCGAGGAACCAGGTGGTTCCACCCATATATGTGGCATTAACAATATAAGTGGCAGTGAAGATCATACCTATGGCCATA
>JAAEKY010000592.1 GCA_024227235.1 Desulfobacteraceae bacterium
CCAGTTGTGGGATACCCTTGCCTTTTTAGCAACCACCTGTAATATTTCTTCATCGATAAAGCTATAGCCTAATATCTCGGCTATCTTTTTACCCAGCGTCAGACCACCTGCGCCAAATTGTCTGGAAATCGTTATGACCGCCATGGGGTCCCCTTTTTTCCAAATTAGAACCAATGGTGTGAATATTTTGACCAAAGAGTGTTCTGGGAACGTAATGAAAAAATGGTTTCCAGTCAATATTGAAAATGTGATTCACTATCTAAATCTGTTACAAAATATAAATTATGTAGTTTGAACTGACAACCACAATTTTTTTTTGACATTCTGTGGTTGTTGAATTATGCAGTTACAACCATATGTGTACAAAGGTTTTCACCCTCGGGATGCCAGGATGAAAATCGGACACCGGCATAGTCTATGAGTTCTAACTTTAAGAAGCACCATGAATGGGCTCAGCATCTGTCCATTGTAATGCAGTTTGGCCTGACCATCGCCGGTTGTATTATCTTTTGTTTTCTTATCGGGCGCTATTTGGATCAATGGCTAGGCACCAATGGGGTTTTCATCACCATTTTTATTATCCTAGGTGTTATTGGTGGCGCCAATGTCGCTTACCGACAGATTTTAGAAGTATTGGAAGAAGATAAAAAGGGAAAAGATTCTTCTAACAATGACTCAGGCTAAACAAATTCAAAAAGAGTATTGTTCCCAGGCGATGTTGCTGGCCATCAGCATTGCGTTGATCTTTCTGATGCTCGGTGCCAAACCGATTGCCAAGGGATTGATATTGGGGACTTTGTTCAGCATCGTCAATTTTATGCTCATCGCCCAAGCCATGGTGATGCAACTCAATAAAAATAGAGGCAAAACCATTATGGTCTGC
>JAAEKY010000593.1 GCA_024227235.1 Desulfobacteraceae bacterium
GCTGTTGAACATGCTGCTAAAGCAGGTTTTGAATCAGTACTGCTTGTAGACCCTTACTATAATGGTCCAAGTTCTCTTGAAACAAGAAAAGAATATTATGAACCCATTGCAAAAGCTTTCCCACAAATAGATATAGTTCCTTATATTATTCCAGGGAGAACAGGCGGCCAGATGCTGCCTGAAGATCTTGCAATTCTTTCAGATAAATACAGCAATATATCCTCGGTAAAAGAAGCTACCGGGAACCTTGATAACATGAAAAAAACAAGAAGATATTGCAATGATAACTTTACAATACTTTCCGGAGATGATCCACTGACCTTTAATATAATGACAGACCCTGATATTAAAGCTGGTGGCGGGATTTGTGTTATGTCAAATATTGCTCCAAAATTCATGTCTGAAATGATTTTGTCTCTTTCAAAAGGTGATATTGAAAATGCAGAAAGGCTTAAGAATGCATTGACACCATTGCTTAACATTGTAACTGTAACAACTCAGGAAGAGACTAAATATGGCATGGCTCAATGCAGAGCAAGAAATCCATTGGCTTTAAAAACCCTGATGCAGGTTCTTGGTATGCCTTCTGGATTTTGCAGAAAACCA
>JAAEKY010000594.1 GCA_024227235.1 Desulfobacteraceae bacterium
CAAGAATAATTTTTTCTTTTTCGTATTTCTTTTTTGTATGGTTTAGATTTTTTAATGAAGAGATAGATGAGGTCATTCTTTTTTCAAAATTATTTATCAGCACCACAATATTTTTCAGTTTTGCTTTTTTATAAGAATCTTTTTTGTTTTTAAATTCGATTGAAAGCATTTTCTTTTTGTTTTTTGCACGATCATGAAAAATTTTTAATTCCATCATTTTTTGAAACGTTTTTTTCTCATAATGTTTTTTTTCATCTCTTTTTTCCTTTAGCTCATCAAGATTGCGAGAGATATTGTTAATTTGAAAATTTATTTGCATGGATTTTTCAAGTATATGATGCTCAGTTCCAGCCCCTATTACACAAGCCTTCGTTCTATCATTCCCGGCACCGGCAAGTTCAATCCCTTTTTTACCATATAAGGTTGAAGAAATTACCCGACATTTAGGAGATGCTATTTTGCCACTGGAAAAAATTTGACAGTCAATAATTTCATTTTCAATATGGACATTTCCAAAGGTTTCAATCCTGCAATTGTGAAGATATGTTGCATAGATATCTCCTTGGGCACTTATGACTGAATCTGTAATGCCGATTTTTGATTTTACACTGCCAACAGCTTCGATTGTCGCATTTCTAATTTCTCTTGCATTAATCTCGCCGGCAGTAATAGGATATGCCCCTGTTAATATCCCTGAAATATTCAAATTTGCGTTTTTTTCAAGTGGCCCATACTTTAGATCTGCATCTTCTAAGACATTAACAATAGGGTGGATATAAAGTTTTCTTTCAATTGATAGGGATGGAAATCCCGTTTTACCTGCAAATGCTTTTGTTTTATCTTTCGACAACCGTGTTCCCTTTGTACACCGGAAGGTTAAGTCATATCCTTTCTTTTGCTCAATATTATTTCCAAATATATTCTTTTTTAAATAGCTGTCAGAAGAAGAACTTTGTTCCGCTAATGTCTCACCTTTCTTTTTTTCTACTGCATCTATCTTGTTTGTATCAAAATGATAAATAGCTTTTTTATTTTTAATGAGTTCCAACGAAAAATCCTGTTTAACAGCAATAAAGTCAGTATTTCCCATATCCAGGTTGCATTGCAGAATCGCATCTGGATATACCCCATACTTTACTCCTGATTTCTTAAGTGCTTGCTTGATATCTTGTAAATCAATATTGCTGCCCTCTTTGATTTTTATAAAGGCTTCCATTTGGTCTTGACTGATTTTGATTTGGATAGCAGGATCATCAATATCCTTTTCAATTTTTCCTTCTAATCGGTCCTGCTCTTTTAAGACAGTATCCTTTTGGCTTTCGGTAATAAAGTTTAACCCAACCATAATATCGCCAAGAATCTGAATTTTGTTTTCTTCCTCAAATTTTTCTTCTTGAGCTTTTTGAGCAATCATAATCTCTCGTTTGGATGCAAGGCCTTTTTCAACAACACTTGCGGCAAAGTCCTGATCCAATACTTGTATTTGTAGAAATTGCTTTTCGTACTTTGTAAGCTTTATGTCTTTATCCACCAAACGTTTGTCATCAAGAGAAGTCTTGGGTTCTGATTGATCGGAATCAAAAATTTTTTCTGCCTGTTTGTTAAGAAAGGTTTGCTCTTTGAGGATGGTGTTTCTTTGTTTTGTTGTGAGGACATGGGATTCAACCAGGATATCCCCAATCATTTTTTTTATTTTAGCCCGTTTGAATTCATTTTTCTGTTGATCAAGGGCTTTATCCACATCTTCTTTAGTGGCGAATCCTTTTTCAATAGCAATTTTACCAAATTCTTCGCCCCGTTTTTTGACAATAAGATATTCCTGGATTAGTTTTAGCAGCCCAACCTGGTATCGAGTCGCAAATTTATGGCTTAAGAGCAATTGGTCAAAATCAATGGTATGCCCATCTTTGAGTTTAAGTGAATGTATATTATGAATTTTAGTAAATTGCTCATCGTTAATCGTCCCGTATTGTAGGGCAAGTTCAGGGAGCGATTGAATTTGATTGATTTCTTCCAAGGCTTTCTTCCAGTTCTTGATATTAAAATTATTGATTACTTAAAGATAAAGAATTTGTTGGATAATGTAAATGATTTCGTTAGAATCGAATGGCATTTTTTTAAACAATTTGTTTTATATCAATATATGTTTCAAAGTGTTTTCTTAAAAGGATATAGTTTTTTTCTTTTAAAGACACCATATCTTTATATGAATAATTTAAATCTAAATTTATCATTTTAAACCATTTAGATAAAATTTGAGGAGAGTCAAAGAAACCATGCATATAGCTTCCTGCAGCCCTTCCATTTTTAGATATACAGCCGTCTGTATCTTTGCAAAGCATTGAATTTCTGGAATTGATATTGAGTAGCGAAACCCCTGAACTTAAAGTTGTATATCCCATATGGATTTCATACCCATTGCCCTTAGCATTTCCCCAGCAAAAATCACTTAAAGTGGTTGTTTTCGGCGCCTTTAATATGGTTTGAACCGGCAAAAGCCCAAGTGCTTTGGTTTTTCCAGGGGTGCCCTCAAGTCCATCTGGGTCATCAACAAATTCGCCCAGCATTTGATATCCACCGCAAATTCCAAAAATATGTCCTTTTGACTGGCAATATTCTTCAAGTGGAGTTTTAAAGTTTTTTAACAGCCATTCAAGATCTGCTCGTGTGTTTTTTGATCCTGGAATAATGATTGCGTGGAATTTCGACAGATGATCGGGGTTATCAATAAAGATCGTTTGAATATCCTTAATATTTGATAAGGCATGAAAATCTGTAAAATTTGCAATATGGGGTAGCCGAATGATACCGATTGCGGGTTTTCCGGATTGAAAATTTGTAAAATTATTACATTCTTCAATCTCAACTGAATCTTCAGCATCAATTTTAAAATGGGTATACCATGGTAGAACACCGAACACTTTTTTATTTGTCTGTTTTTCAATCCATTCAACGCCATCTTTGAATAAGGCAATGTCACCTCGAAATCTATTGATGACAAAGCCTTTTATCATTTTCTGGTACTTTTGTGGAAGACACTCAAGGGTCCCAATGATTTGTGCAAACACACCTCCCCTGTGAATATCTGCTACAAGAATGACATCAGCATTGGCATATTCAGCCATGGCAAAGTTAACGATATCATTTGGCATTAAATTGACCTCAGCACATGACCCAGCACCTTCTAAAATAATCCGGTCATATGATTTTTCAAGCGCATCAAATGCTTGACATGCTTTTTCAAAATAGAACCCTTTATTTCGATGATAGTCCATGGCTGTGTGATTCCCATGAACTTCGCCATTAAGGATCACCTGGGATTGTTTTTCTCCGGTTGGCTTTAAAAGAATAGGATTCATATTGACATGAGGTGCAATTTTTGAGGCTTCGGCCTGAACAATCTGAGCGCGCCCTATTTCAAGGCCTTCAGGCGTAATACCTGAGTTGTTAGACATGTTTTGAGATTTAAAAGGCGCAACCTTAACGCCTCTATCGACAAAAGACCTGCAAAGAGCTGCAGCAATGATGCTTTTTCCTACATCAGACCCTGTTCCAAGAATGGCAATATTTTTTTTCATCATTTTTCAATCCCTATTCGAGCGGTCACGCCTTGTTTGTAATAATGCTTAATTTCTTTCATCTCTGTCACAAGATCTGCTTTTTGAATCAATTTTTCAGTGGCCCCTCTTCCTGTAATAATAAGTTCTACATTCCCAGGTTTCATTTCCACCAAAGCCAAAAGGTCTTTTTCTGATATAAGGTTGCACATGACCGCAACATTTGCTTCTTCTGCAATAACAACATCGTGTTTGTTTTGTTTTAAAATATCACATAACTTTGAATACCCTTGAGCACCCGCAGCAATGTCCCCCTCAGATGGTTTGCCTTTTACAAATTTTCCAAGGCCGTACTGTTCGATTGTGATATTTTCAAACTTGGACAAGGCTTTAATTTCAGAATAATCTCCTTTTTTTAAAAACTGAACAATATAGACATTGAGTCCAGCACCGGCAGCCCGTAAGGCAAGCCCTAAACTTGCTGTTGTTTTCCCTTTGCCATTACCTGTATATACTTGGACATAACCCTTCATCTTGTATCTCCCAAAATTCCTTTGGTTTTATTTGCCCGTTAAATCTATATAAAATATCACCCGAGCCGTTACCAACTACATAGACTGCCATTTTTTTATTGCCACCGCAATGGTAACGAGACTATTTTTTTGTAATTGTTGTTGCGGATCGACGAATACTATGAATTGAAAGGCATTTGGCGTTTATGGCTTCAAACGAAAAATGTTGAATTCCTTCAAAACTTGTCTCTTTGTTGCGCCTCAATCCCAACCCGTATGATTAGAGGATTTGCCGTTAAAGTTTCACGTGGAACATCTACGGTTTGGTTTCGCTTTATGTCTGTTTGTCAGCGTTCATGGTTTTGAGTCTGAAATAATCTAAGGTGGGTTTAATGCTTCTAAGGGGTCAACAATAAGTATGGCTTGAATCTGGCCTCTTGTATTTGAACATCATAGAGATAAGGTTTTGTTTAAACAAGCGCCAACAGTGGCTTTAAAGCTTTGAATCAGTATGATAATAATAAAGGGACACTTGAATTATTCGAGGTCGTCACATACGGGTTTAATGATTTGATCAATTGTTACCGCGTTTACTATAAAAAAATTCGATTAGGAATTTTTTAAATCTCGGCTTTTCAAAGAGAAGGCGGTTGTCAAAACTTTTAAGTTGGAACAAAAAAGGTTTTGTGGCGTTAATAATATTAGATGTTTGTTTCGAGTGTTATTTATAGTATGTGGGTGCTCTCAGAGAAGTTGAGAGGATGTTTCAATACCAAATATGTATAATTTGATCCAATATCTCATAAAGCATTATTTTTTTTGGCGGTAGATCGCAGCAGGCGAAGGAATTCCATAGGAAAATCATGGATGATTTTTTAGGCTGAAGTGTTCGTAGGTATACATGGGTGAAAAATATTGTCGCATACGCTGCCGGAACAAATCTATATATTCTGTTTTGAAGCATTAATATGAGAACTGGTATAAAGTGTTGGATAGAAAAAAGCAGTTGTGGGTTTATTTTTTGAGGAGAAAACCCCATATTGTACTAGTGGTATCTTTGTTTTTTACAAATTGATCATTTTTGAGACAAATTAATTCCGATCCTCATGATAAGGCTATTTATGACCATCGACACTAAGTGCTACCCTGTTGAGTGTATTTCGTTGGATGTCCTCCATTTTTTACTAAAGGTCACGATGGATCGAATGATCTCAAGATATTGCACTAAGACATGGCATTGTTCCATGTGGAACAAATAGGTTGATTTAACTTCAAAATTCTTAAATTATTGATTTTTTTGCACGATTCGGCACTAAAGATTCAGTTAAAAAAGATAAAGAACCCGTTGGAGCTTTTGCTTTTTTAAACAAAGCGAGCAACATGTCATGAAATATCCGGGATAAAAGGATTTTTATTGAATAACCGAGTTTTTTGGAAGTCAGTAGAAGGAGTCTTAGAGTTTGTAGTACTGCACATCTGTCGTATATAAGGCAACGAGTCTGTAATGGATTGTGTGAAGTTTCTAATGCCGGATATTCAGATATAACTTGTGAATTAATTTATTGTTTTAATAGCTTGTAAAAATAGAAGGCTGCTTTTTATAATTAGGCTGTTTTTAAAATTGGTGGTAAAAGACATTGTTTTGTCTGGAAAAATTATGTTAAAAATGTTTTGGGCGTATAAGAAATTCGATTTAAAAATCCGTATGTTGGAGAGGTCCCGGTCAAATAATAGATAGAAGGGGGGGGATGAAAGCAATTTTGCTTATAATAGACAGCTTTGGTGTGGGAGCACTTCCTGATGCCCATATTTATGGGGATGAGGGTGCGAATACAGCTTTGCACATCTGTGAAGAAATACCCCAAAAAAAATGGCATAGTCTTCAAAAATTGGGTTTTGGAAATTGTGTGAATCTTTTAGGGGTTAAGCTGCCTGGATGTGAACCTTCCCACAATCCTATAGCAAGTTATGGTGTGATGAATCAAATGTCAGCTGGAAAAGACACAACAACGGGCCATTGGGAGCTTTCAGGTATTATATTGGATAAACCCTTTCAAACATTTCCACAAGCTTACCCATCTTTCCCTGAACCGCTTGTAAATGATTTTCAAGAATTGTCTGGTTATAAAATACTTGGAAATAAAGGGGCTTCAGGGACTGTGATTATAGAAGAATTGGGACAAGCGCATATGGAAGGTGAAGGTATGATTATTTATACCTCAGCTGATTCAGTGTTTCAGATTGCAGTACATGAGGAAATTGTGCCTGTAAAAAAGCTTTACAGTATTTGTGAAGGCACACGGAAATTGTGTGATCCATATCATGTCGGCAGGGTCATTGCCCGGCCTTTTATCGGAATACCTGGACACTTCAAGCGGACAAGTGCCCGAAAAGATTTTTCAATGCCACCGCCAGCAAATACCATTCTGGATCATCTTAAAAAAAATAGTATTCAAACCATTGGGATTGGCAAAATAGGAGATATCTTTTCAGAACAGGGCATTGATATGAGCTTTCATGATGCCGGCAATAAGGCCTGCCTTGCGAGGACCCTTGACTGTATGAATAAAAATAAAAATAAAGATCAATTTTTATTTATCAACCTTGTTGATACCGATATGCTGTATGGACATAGAAGGGATATAAAAGGGTACTATGATGCACTTGAAGTGATAGATGGCACACTTCCGAAGATAATGGAGTTAATGTCCAAAAAAGATCTGTTGATCATCACCGCGGATCATGGATGTGATCCAGGATTTAAGGGAACGGATCATACTAGAGAATATGTTCCATTATTAGTATATCAAAAAGGCGTTGAAACAAATAATTTAGGGATCAGGAAAAGTTTTTGTGATGTGGCTCAAAGTCTGGCATCTTTTTTCGATGCTTTATCAATGGCAAATGGTAAATCATTTATTAACTAATATCAATACCCCTTGAAATAAAGGTTTTCCAATTCAGCCGATGGTTAAAGAGGTAATGCTTTTCACGGATTGGACTCCTTTGGGTGGCAGGATGCCGGAGGAAAAGGAATCCTGCCTGTAAAAAATTATGGATGATTTTTGAGAATGAGTGTAAACTATTACGCTATCTGGATATGAATACAAGCCATTTAGGAATAGTAATATGAGAACAGCTATATAGTTAATATTTTTAATAAAAAGAATGGGTTAGGGCAAATAAGTATTGGAAAATGGGAATCAATTGTAATATTAGATAAAACAGGCAGCAGACTTTATTTCATCAAAGATAAGCGAAATATCACAACTTAGTATTGTTCTAAGATCAGGTATAGGCTCTTTTGCTAATCATCTAAAGTCGTCGGTCACTATTTTCCTTAAAGAGACACCCCCTTTTATTAAATTTAATTATTACACAATGGGAAAAGCAATAGTGGATAGAAAATATGATTAACATGTTAAATAAATACCTGACTAAATTAATTAATCAAGAATTGATTGAGAATAAGGGTATGGCCTTGTTTGCAGCCCAGTCGGACGATCAGTTGGTATGGAATAGAGAGGATACCTTAAGCCTTCAATTGGGAAAAGTCTGTAAAACCATGCAGCTAAATTCCATTTTATATGCTGTGCCATGCGAACCTTATTTTTCAATTGTTAATTATCTATCAGATACCTGTGGAAGTAAGATCACATCAAATGATTTTGAAACCCGTGTCCTGTACCATGACTTTCCAGTGATCACTGATTTTGATGAAAAAAAGATTATTCATACCCTTGATATCCGAAAAGCGGTCATCATTAAACACCATGGGATTATAGCATCCGGCATGTCTTCACCAGAGCAGGCGTTCATCGCATTCAGCTCTGTCTGCATGTCATGCTATATAAAATTTTTCTGTGAATATTTGCAGGATTCTGAAAATAATCAATTAACGCTATTACAAAAAAAGATTTTTGAAATGACAGTATCATTGATGAAGCCATTGCCTCAATTTACAAATTCTTTACCGATGGGTCCATACACAGATGACAAAAGCATCATCCCTGCCATGGAGAAAACCGGGAAACTGACCATTGAATATGGCCTGGTGGATTCTTTTTTCGGTAATATTTCCTATGCTTCAGACCGTTTTCATTACATCAGTCAAACCGGCAGTTCCATGGACGAACTGGGGTCTGCCATTGATCCATACCCGTTTGGCGATCCAGGTTTTGCCACCCCAAGCGCATCTATTGATTATCCCATCCACAGGGAAATTGCTATGGCAACCGGGAAAAAAGCAATATTACACGGGCATCCTAAATTTTCAGTGATTATGTCCCTGGCCTGTTTAAAGACAGATTGCAGCTATCGAACAAAATGTCACAGCCTGTGCCCTGAAAAAAGAATGGTAAAAAACAAGATTCCCATCATCATCCCGGGAGAGTTCCGTTCTGATATGTACGGGATCAATAAAACGGTTTCAAAGGCCATGCTAAATTATCCTGGATGTATTGTTTTTGGTCATGGAGTTTATGCGGCCGGAAAAAATGATTTTAATGAAGCATTCAGGTATTTGCTGAAAATTGAAAGACAATGTTTTAATGCATATTTTGACAGTGTTTAGACTGCTGGAGAGCTCAATTGCAATCATAGGTTCTGATCTTGATCTATCCATTGATTGAACCGATATTGTATGATAAACCAGTTCCATAATCGAAAATCAATTATAATAGAGGAGAGCTTATGCCAGAAGCAGATTATTCAAAAAAAGAGAAAAATTTTTATACGGATATCCCGGCTGAAAAAGGATCCTTTTTTCTTAAAGGATTAAATCATTACGACTGGGGAATGAAAAATCGAATGTCCAGCATATTTAACCCGGAATCCGGCAGAACCGTCATGCTGGCATTTGATCATGGATATTTCCAGGGGCCGACAACTGGCCTGGAACGTATTGATGTTTCTATTCTGCCTTTATTACCCTATGCTGATACATTGATGCTGACCCGCGGTATCCTGCGATCTATTATTCCGCCAACGTATCAAAACGGTCTGGTGATACGTTCCAGCGGCGGGCCCAGCGTTTTAAAAGAGTTATCCAATGAACAAATTGCCATGGATATTGAAGAGGCCATACGCTTAAATGCTGCGGCAATGGCAGTTCAAGTGTTTATTGGCGGCGAATATGAAACTCAAAGCATCCACAATATGACCCGGCTAATTGATGCAGGTAATAAATATGGCATTGCAACCTTAGGGGTTACAGCCGTGGGCAAGGATTTGGGAAAGGATGCCAAATACATTCGCCTGGCTTCCAGAATACTAGCAGAACTGGGTGTTACCTATGTGAAAACCTACTACACTGAAAAGGATTTTGATACCATTACAGCTGGCTGTCCTGTGCCCATCGTTATTGCAGGTGGTAAAAAGATGCCGGAACTGGATGCATTAACCATGGCCTATAATGCTGTCCAACAAGGTGCCTCTGGTGTGGACATGGGACGCAATATCTTCCAGTCTGATGCACCTATTGCCATGATAAAAACGGTCAGGGAAGTTGTGCACAATGATCTAAAACCCAATGAAGCGTATGATATGTATCAGGAATTAAAAAACAGCTGATTTGATTATAATAGTTGTCAAAAAATAGGTTCCAAACCTGATGGGTCAAATTTAAATGGTCGACTTTTTCTAAGTATTATTATGACAACTGCAATGAAGGTTTAATTCACTAAACATAGGGTGGTTTATGAACACCATGCAAGTGGGGATGTATTATAACAACAGCAAAGTATTGGTAGAGCAAATGCCAATACCTTCTGTTGGAGACGATGAGGTTCTTATCAAGGTCATGGCCTGCGGGGTTTGCGGCAGTGACATCATGGAATGGTACAGGATAAAAAAAGCCCCCCTGGTTCTGGGACATGAATTAACCGGTGAAATTGTTCAAACCGGGAAAAACATAACGGCATTTAAAGTCGGGCAAAAAGTGTTTACCACCCATCATGTTAATTGCGGTAAATGCTATTACTGTATCAGGGGACACCATACCGCGTGTGAGACGTTTCAGTCTGTTAATAACCACACGCCTGGTGGGTTTTCGCAGTATTTGAAAATTTCCGGCCAGAGCTTAGACACAGGTACCTTTGTTTTGCCGGATAACATTAGCTATGAACAGGGCACCTTTATAGAACCTCTGGCTACAACTGTAAGGGGGCTGCGCACAGCCGAGTTGCAGCCGGGAGACAGTTTGCTCATCATCGGAAGCGGTATCATCGGCCTAATCATGATTAAGCTTGCCAGGGCTTTGGGTGCGGGTCGCATTATTGCAACAGACATCAGTGACTATCGTTTACAGGCGGCCTTAAACTATGGTGCGGAACATATTGTTAAGGCAGATCAGGATGTCCCTTCTTTTATCCGCTCTGTGAATGATGGGCGGTTGGCTGACAAGGTCATGGTGTGTACCGGAGCCTATGAAGCTGCCTGCCAGGCGACGGAATGTGTTGGAAAAGGTGGGATTCTCACTTATTTTGCTGTACCCAACCCAGGAAAGAAAATTTCCATTGATTTTAATCCGTTCTGGCGAGATGACGTAGTGATCAAGACCTGCTATGGGGCCGCGCCTTCTGACAATATGGAGGCAATGGAACTGCTTCGCGGTAAAAATGTAGAAGTGGATGATATGGTAACACACAGATTCCCCCTTAATGGTATTGGAGAGGGATTTAAAAGTGCCAGTTCAGGGGAAAATTGTTTAAAAGTGCTCATTTTACCGAACCAGTAATTGTTATCAGGATAAGGTATGTCATTACTTCACATTGGAATAAGTGTCTTGGATCTGGATCGTGCCGTTAACTGGTACTGCCGAAATTTTGGCTTTGCAGAACAAAAACGGTTTAAAAAGCAGGGGTTTGAAATTTCTGGTGCAGTTTTAACAAATAAAAACAACACGTTGGAGCTTCTTGAACCCTTTTATCCGGTTCAAGAAAATCATAAAGATGTAAAAGACTTGACGTCTCTTTTACGAAGAACAGGATTAAACCACATTGCCATCCAGGTGGACGACTTGAAAAAAACCTATAATACCCTGCAGGAACAGGATACCCTCTTGATCACCGATATTATTTCAGACCGATTTTTCTTTTGCCTTGATCCTGACGGCACTCCCCTTGAGGTGAAACAAAAATAGCCGTCCTCTTTTTTTTTACCAGATCATTTGCCTGAAGGGTGACGTACCTTTCCTTTTTTAAAACAGGTTTTGTGATATACTCTTGAATCCCAAATTCCCTAAAAGTTTCTTGGTTGATTTGATCACTGAAACCAGAACAAATAATAATTGGAATATCAGTTCTTATACGGCTAAGTTTATTTCGCTATTGACAGCCTCAATTTAAAAAAAAATTAATAGCAGTAGTTTAGTCAGCAAATAAAGATGTTGTGCTAAATTTTTCAACATCAATAAGTCCGAGATCTGTTACTTTTAATTTAGGAATAGGCGATAAACATAAAAATGATAAAATCATAAACGGAGACGTATGTGTGCCCCCTATTGAAATTACTTTTTCCTTTAATGCTTTTATATCTGCAGCTATTTTTTCAAATCGGTTTGTTGACAACAGGCCACCAACAGGTAAGGGCAATTGTGCTGTCACTTTTCCTTTTTCTATGACGACTAGCCCTCCCTGCAGTTTTTTTATCTGCTCAAAAGCTGCAAACATATCTGCATCATTGGTTCCCACGATCACGATATTATGCGCATCGTGCGCCACAGTAGATCCAATAGCACCTTTTTTAAGTCCAAAACCTCTGACAAACGCTTTTCCAATTCGACCGGTTGCCTTGTGCCGTTCTATAACAATTATTTTAAGAATATCCCGGCTAACATCAGATTCAACAAGATTGTTTTCAATTTTGGCATCCGCGATATATTCGCCAGTCACAATCTGATCCGGCAGGATATCAATCACACGGATTCTTTTCCCTTTTGCCGGGATCTGAAAATCTTTTTGGCTAAATTCTCCTGGATTCATTGCGCCCCTGACAGTTGGGGCTGAGTATTCATTTCGAGAGAAGTCAATTAATTTGTTGTCTTTAAAGAGGGGCCGTCCCTTTTTATATACGGCTTCAATTTTCACTTTTTTATAATCAGAAAGTAAAACAAAATCCGCCCAAAATCTTGGCTTTATCGCACCGACATTTTTTAATCTATAATGATTTGAAGTGTTTATGGTCGCAATCTGGTATGCAATTATAGGATCCATCCCTAATGAAATTGCTTTTTTTAAAGAATGGTCAATATGCCCTTCTTCCAAAAGGTCATCAGGATGTTTATCATCAGTAGCAAAGGAAAAATGCCAGGCATTTTCTTTTGTTACAATAGGGATCAGATCTTCCAGGTTCCTTTCAGAGGTACCCTCTCGAATTAAGATATGCATACCTTTCCGAAGTTTTTCCATGGCTTCTTTAGCAGAAGTGGATTCATGATCGCTGTCAATATTAGAAAAAATATAGGCGTTTAGGTTTTTTCCACTAATACCCGGGGCATGCCCATCTACTTTTTTCCATTTAGCAGCAGCAATACGTTTATGAGCCTCCTCATCCCCATTGATGACTGACGGGAAATCCATCATCTCACCAATCCCTACAACACTTTCTTCTTGAATGATATAGTTCAATTCTTTATGTGTAATAGAAGAACCAGATGTTTCAAGCGCCGTAGCCGGTACACAGGAAGGCAGCATAACAAACACATCCAAAGGGATTTGATTAATGCTGTGCAGGACATATCGGATGCCATCTAACCCAAGTACATTTGCAATTTCATGCGGATCTATAACAACTGCTGTTGTTCCACGCTGCAACACAGCACGAGAAAATTCAGGCAGCGTCAGCATGGTGCTTTCAAAATGGATGTGCCCGTCGATAAACCCGGGTGACATAAAAAGTCCGCTGGCATCAATCACTTTTTTTGCAGCATAATCACCAAATCCAATAAATCTGCCATCATAGATACCAACATTCTCGGTATGAATTTCACCAGAAATAACATTGATAATTTTTGCATTTTTTACCAATAAATCTGCTTCAATATCGCCTTTTGCAGCAGCCAGCTTGATTAGAAATTCTCTCATACGCCACTCCTTTTTTTACCCAGGTCTGTTTGTCTATTTTGAAAACTTAAATTTTCTTAAGGTGTCAATTCTGATGTCTGATTTTTCTTTTGATGATTTCTCATACCATTTGCCGCCACCATATATAGCACCTTCCCAGTTGCCATAGATCGGATTAGGAAGAACGATGAATTGGCTTCCAAACTCGATCTTGTATTGTTCGACCGCAATTTCTCGCTCAGGCATGGTCTGCCCATCAAAACTTTCTGAAAAATCAGCCAAGTTATCGCCGATTAGAAGAACTATTCGGTAGCCCATTTGAGTGATGGAATCTCTCCTGAATTGTTTTTTAGATGAGCCGGTTCTAAAGAGCATATGTTTTTTATCGATTTGCGGGAATCCTAATGCTTTTAAGTTATTCATAGTTACAAGAGTCAAATCCATGGTTTTTGGGGGTTGAGCTTTCCGGTTTGTGATATAAAAGACCTCCCCTCCTGTTTTAACGACATAGTTTAAAAAATATAGAGCTCCAGGGATTGCAGTTGCTGATTGGGCAATGCACCATTGCTTCCAGTGGCTGTCCCTATAGCCATAATTCTTACCGATTAATCCGGCACTAAAAGGGCTGTTATCAATAATGGTTTCATCGATGTCAACCACTATGCATTTTTTATCTCTTTTTTTATCCATATCCCATCTTAGCTTGGCAATATTAAATGCCTGAAAGGCCAACGCTTTAAATTCAGCAGAGTTTTGAACCCATGACAGCGCCAGAATCGTTTCATCGTTTAAATCTTTTGTTGTGAAATCATCAGCACTGGCAGTAGTTGTGGTAGATACAAGTACAAGAATAGTTAAAACTCCAAGAAATTGCTTTGCCAGGTGTTTCATTTTAATCTCTTTTAGTTAGTGTTTGAACGAAAACTCACCATCTGCGGCGTTGCTGCAAAATCCTGCCAAATTATAAGACTGGCCTCATGTACAGTCGTACACTTCGGTTTCAGGATGTATGCATGCACATCTTTTCGAGCCTTGCGCCTTGTATATGGGCAATTTTGTGAGCTTTGCTCCTCTACGAGCCACCCAAACACAGGGTTTTTAGGTCAGACACTAGTTAATTTTGTGACCAGATTCTTTTTGAAGGTATTGATAGTAACATTGAGCGCATAAAGATTCATACTTAACATTGTCTTTACCTTCAATCGCTACCTGATCGCCTTGAAAAACAAAAACATTATCTATTTTTCTGCCATTGGCAATGGCCTTTCGGCCGCATTTGCAAATGGTTTTCAGCTCTTCTATACTGTGTGCGAGTAATAATAATTCAGAGCTTCCTTCAAACCCTTTTAATAAAAAATCTGTCCGAAGTCCATAACAGATAACCGGGATATCTTGGATAACTGCCAAGCGAAATAATTGGTTTACCTGGTTTCTTGTCAGGAACTGTGCCTCATCTATTAGGACACAATGAACAGGGCCTTTATCCTTTTGAACGCATTTAATGATGTTAAAAAGGTCATCTTTTTTTTGAGCTATAATATCAACTTTACGTGCAATCTTCAGCCTGGAGATGATCGTAGCATCACCTTTAGAATCAATTACAGGTTTTATAATCAGGGTTTTCATTCCCCTTTCATGATAGTTATGGGAAACTTGTATTAAAGCAGTTGTTTTCCCTGAGTTCATTGCTCCATATCGAAAATATAATTTTGCCATTATAATTTACAACCTTTTAAATATAATTTTGGTTTCATTAAATATTAGGGATAGAAGACTATGGCTTATATTGTTAAGCCTTCCTATTACAATAGCCTCATACAAGCTTTTCATTTTTTGTGTTTTCCTATTATTCATAATTCTAAAAGCCATTGATTGAATACAAGGCTATACCATCATAAGGAAATTATTTATACGCATTATTGACTCTTTTTGAAATTTTTCAAAAATTACCGGCAAACTGCTTAACCTCCAAAGTGTTTGAGGGAAGAATAACCGAGCTTTTGTCTGTCAGTGGAGGGAATGTTAGGATTTGCTGCAATGTCCTTCTGTCGGACGCAAGGCCATCAGCCTGTAATGGGGTATGTAAAGTTTCTTATGGCAAATTTTCAGAATTATAAAGTAATGAAATATCCGGGCTATTCTTAACGGTATATCATTTCAGCGCATCATATAATGTATAATCGGGATTCGGATATTGCATTTTAAAGGATTTATCTGTATTTTAAAAATTTAACCAAAAGGCTGTGAAAAACAATCCATGAAATTTGAAACATACCATATATCATCTGCCATTAAGAGAAATTTGTCCAATCTCGAATTTAAACGTCCGACAGATATACAGTATAAAGCTATCCCTTCCATCATGAAGGGAGAAGATGTGTTGGCTATTGCCCAGACAGGTACAGGAAAAACAGC
The DNA here is from genome assembly GCA_024227235.1 of Desulfobacteraceae bacterium. Taxonomy (GTDB): domain Bacteria; phylum Desulfobacterota; class Desulfobacteria; order Desulfobacterales; family Desulfobacteraceae; genus Desulfobacula. Next base: position 15,547 of record JAAEKY010000594.1, read on the forward strand.
AGCTTTTGCTATTCCCATTATTGATAAAATCCACAAGATAAAGTCATCGAAACGGTCCTTCGGGATTAAATGTATTGTCATGGCTCCTACAAGAGAGCTTGCTTCTCAAATTGGCAATGTGTTTGAAGAACTTTCAAAACACACCAAAGTTAAAGCATTTGCAGTTTATGGTGGGGTGGAACAGGACCCTCAGATTAAGAAGCTTTCCAAAGGAATTGATATTCTTGTGGCGACTCCAGGACGAATGTTTGATCTCATCAGTCAAGGCGTTATCAGTTTGAAAGACATAGACACCCTGATACTTGATGAAGCCGACCAGATGCTTGATCTTGGGTTTATTGATGATATTCGAGCTGTGAAAAAAAAGCTGTTTAAAAGACATCAGACCCTTTTCTTTTCTGCAACGATTAATAAACAAATTAAAAAACTTGCCTTTTCCCAGGTAAAATCTTCTGCTATCAGGATTCAAATATCTCCTGAAGATCCGGTATCTAAAAATGTATCTCATTTTGTCATGTTTGTTGAAATGGATGATAAACGCTTTTTTTTGCGTAGATTTATCAATGACAATCCTCAATCAAAACTAATTGTTTTTGTCAGAACCAGGGTCAGGGCAGAACGGGTGGCAAAAGCCCTTAAAAGAGGGAATATATCTTCTGCAACGCTTCATGGGGAAAAAGATCAAAAAGACAGGACAGACGTGATGAACAGGTTTAAACAGGGCAAAATAAATATATTGATTGCTACAGATGTCAGCGCCAGGGGAATTGATATTCCTGATGTTCAATATGTTATTAACTATGATCTGCCAGAAAAAAGTGAAAATTATGTCCACAGGGTGGGAAGGACAGGAAGAGGCACAAATAAAGGAGTTGCTATCTCCTATTGCAGTACAGAAGAAAAGGAGCGTTTAGACGCCATTCAAACATTCTTATCTAAAAAAATTGAAACTATTTCGGTTAGTAAAAAAGATTATACATATACGACTTCCCTTTCCAATGAAGAGGAAAGTATCCAGGATTTAATCAAAGAACAAGAAGCATGGGAAAAATCAAAAAAGAAAAAATGGAAAAAGAAATAAACAGCTAAAATTTTTATTCTTGGGGGAAAACTTGTGGGAGGCATTTATATCCTTATATTCAGGAAAATCTTTAATATGTATTATAGAGGTTTACCTTGGTGTGTACAATATCGGAGGAGTATCACATTATACTTATATGAACAGGAACATAATTTTGGGAACTGCAATAAAAATATCATGAGGGGCTCACTTGGCATCATCCAGGGTTTCTCGAACAGCGGGGGCAAGCTTCTGAAGATTCAATGGTTTTTCAATATATTTTTTTGCTCCGATTTGTATCGCACCCTGCTCAGTAATTTTTTTACTATATCTGCTGCACAGAATAATAAGCATGTTAGGTTTAATCGACAGGATCTCTTTTATCCGGTTATCACCCGTCAGTTCAGGCATGGTCATATCAATTATGAGCAAGTCTAATTCATTATCTATAATGCTTGTAAAGTAATTGAAAAGCTCAAGAAATCTCTTCTTTGAGCAAGCAACAGGCAATCTGATGGTCAGGCAGGCCATTTTTATTGTAGGAAAGATTTTGAGGTTGAATCATTTTATTCATCACACAGCCTTCAGGTATGGTAAGGCTGAAAAGATCCTTTTCATTGATTTGAGGCGTGGCCATTAATTGATTGTTTTTAATTTCATAAGAATGTAAAGGAAAGTCTTCGCATATCGGGCATTGGTAAACTCTGCCGTTGGGAAATACAAAATAATTATCAGCGACGTTGCCTGCGCATTGAAAAGAGTCACTATTGTTGAGAAAGACTTTTGGATACATCACAATAATGCCATGATCAGATATAGTTTTGGCTACTTTGGGAATGGTTTCAAGCCACACATCTTTGGAGACTTGAAGTTTTTTATTGTTTTTTGAAGACTCTCCTCTCATGCCGATCACCTGGACAAAAAATCGTTGAAGACCAAGCTTGTGAACAATATCCGGCATCAACTCGAGTTCATGAATATTGCGGTCTGATACGGTATAGATTATTGAACAGGCAAAATTTTTAGTGCGAGCTTTATGGATACCTTCTATAACTTTTTCATAGCTGCCCTTTCCTCTGATAGCGTCGTTGGTTTTTTTTGTGGCTCCGTCTAAAGAAAAGGTGATAAAATCAACGTCAGTACAAGAAATTTTTTCAAGAATGTTATGGAATAAGTATCCATTCGTATCAATGGTGATTAAATTAAAGCCGATACGGTTTGCTTCTTTAATGGCCAGCGAAAGATCTGGATGAAGGGTGGGCTCACCTCCTAAAAAAATAAGATTTGTCTGAGAGGCTTTTTTTGAAAAAATATTGAGCCAATTTTTAATGGTTTCAATATCAAGGGTATTTGTTCCGTGCTGCTCTTTATTGATGTAACAATGGGTGCAGGAAAGATTGCATTTTGTCAAAACATGAAAAAAAAGATTGGTAGAATCTTTAGTGAAAACAATGGCTTTTTTTTGCATGCTACCCCATACACTGCTTTGTGAAGTTGGAGTCAAACGGAACTGGATATTTGCCGTCAAAACAGGCCTTGCAAAAGTTATGTTCTGGGTCTTTTACCCCGGATGCTTCCAGCATGCCTTCAATAGAAAGATAATGTAAAGAATCCAATCCTAAATAAACCTTTAATTCATCTATGGGCATTTGGGCTGCAATCAGTTCCCCTTTGGAAGAAAAATCAATACCGTAATAGCAAGGGAATTTATGAGGGGGACAGGAAATGCGCATATGCACTTTTTTTACACCTAATTCACGCAATGCCTTGACACGGGTTTTGGCTGTTGTGCCGCGAATAATGGAATCTTCAATAATAATGATTTCTTTGCCCTTAATCAGTTCTCTGACCGGATTAAGTTTTACTCTAACTGCAAAATCTCTCATAGACTGGGTCGGCTGGATAAAGCTTCGTCCAACATAATGATTCCTGATCATACCCATTTCAAATGGGATGCCTGATTCTTTGGCATAACCAATGGCTGCATAATTCCCTGAATCCGGAAAGGGCATAACAAGATCAGCCTCGACATGAGATTCTTGGGCCAGCCTTTTGCCATGTGCTTTTCTCATTTCATAGACATTTTTCCCATCAATGGTGGAATCAGGTCTTGAAAAGTAAATATATTCAAATATACATAAGGATTTATGTTTGGCTGCCTTGGGATGTTTAAGGCTTTTTATACCATCTTCATTAATAATGACGATTTCCCCTGGATCAAGTTCCCTTATGAATTCTGCCTGGATCAGGTCAAAGGCGCAGGTTTCAGATGCCAGGACATAATGACCATTCAGTTTTCCAAGGGCTAATGGCCTGAACCCGTTAGGATCTTTCATTCCAATGATTTCACCCTTGCAGGTTAAAAGAATCATGGAATACGCACCTTCAATTTTTGAAACAGCTTTTAATATGGCCGTCTTATAATCCCCTTTGATCATATTTTTAATAAACAGGTGAAGAAAAACTTCAGAATCCATGGTGGTCTGAAAGATAGAGCCTTTTTCTTCCAATTCTCTTCTCAGGGTGTGGGCATTTACAAGGTTTCCATTATGAGCCAGCGCATAGGATCGCTGCCGATGGGTAACTAAAAAAGGTTGGGCATTGGCTAAAACAGAATCTCCAGTGGTGGAATACCTGACATGACCAATGGCAGACCCCCCTTCAATTCTGTCAAGGTCTTCCATATTAAAGATTTCAGGAACAAGGCCCATGCCCTTATGAGAAAATATTTTATCATCTTTTTCTCGATTTACGGAGATACCAGCACTTTCCTGTCCACGGTGCTGAAGCGCATAAAGGCCAAAATAGGTTATTGTTGCAGCTTCCGGGTGTTTATATAATCCAAATACGCCACATTCATCCCTAGGTCTTTCACTTGCTAACATTAGATTAGCCATGTTTATTTTCCAGATGAAAGTCTTGAATGGGTTTAACAGACAAGCCTTCTTTTTTCAGGGATTGGATGGCACTGCAAATAGCTTTTGTCCCGTCTGTTGTAGTGGCATAAGGAATTTTATACTTTATGGCTGCCCGTCTGATTTGATATCCATCCTGCTTGGTCTGGCTGGAAGACCCTGTATTTAAAATTAACTGGATTTCATTGTTTGTGACCGCATCTACAACATGGGGCCTGCCGGCAGAGACTTTTTTAACAAGCATTGTGGGAACATTCTGTTCATTAAGAAAGGTGGATGTTCCTCTTGTGGCCATGATTGTAAATCCCATTTCGTGAAAGTTCTTTGCAACAGGCAGCGCAGCTATTTTATCTTTATCCTGAACACTAATAAATACTGTACCCTGGGTGGGAAGTTTTTGTCCGGCAGCAAATTGAGCTTTGGCAACTGCAGCACCAAGGTCCTTATCAATACCCATGACTTCGCCGGTGGATTTCATTTCAGGGCCAAGAACAGGATCAACGTTTTCAAACCTGTCAAAAGGCATGACGGCTTCTTTGACACAATAATAAGACGGAATTAGTTCTTTGGTCAGGCCAAGCTCATCAAGGGTTTTGCCCAGCATCACTTTTGTTGCAAGTTTGGCTAAAGGAATACCAATGGCTTTGGATACAAACGGGATGGTTCTGGATGCCCTTGGATTAACTTCAATAATGTAAACCGTGTCATTCATGATACCAAACTGGATGTTCATCAAGCCTTTAACATTGAGTTCTTTTGCAATGGCTCGTGCCGCACTTGCCATTTCCTCAATATGGTTTTGAGAAATGGAGTATGGTGGCAGTACACAGGCAGAATCACCCGAATGGATACCAGCTTCTTCAATATGTTCCATCATACCGCCAATAATGGTTTTTTCACCGTCCGAGATGACATCCACATCCAGTTCAAAGGCTTCTTCAAGAAATTTATCAATCAGTACTGGTTTGTCTGGAGAGGCCTGTACCGCCAGTTCAAAGTATTCTTCAAGGTCACTTTCATCATATACAATTTTCATGGCACGGCCACCTAAGACAAATGAGGGTCGAACCATGACCGGATACCCGATATTCCTCGCTTCTTTCTTTGCTTCTTCATAGCTGAAAGCAATACCGTTTTCAGGTTGTCGAAGTCCAAGCTTGTTGAGCATTTCCTGGAAAAGATCTCTATCTTCTGCTCTGTCAATGCTTTCCGGGCTGGTCCCAATGATGGGAACTCCGGCTTTTTGAAGATCTGAAGCAAGGTTCAATGGGGTTTGTCCGCCAAATTGAACAATGACACCAAAGGGTTTTTCTTTTTCAACTATGTGCAGGACATCTTCTCTTGTTAAGGGTTCAAAATAGAGTTTATCCGAGGTGTCATAATCCGTAGATACAGTTTCTGGATTAGAGTTGACCATAATGGATTCAACCCCTTCTTCTTTCAGCGCAAATGAGGCATGAACACAGCAATAGTCAAATTCAATTCCCTGGCCGATTCGATTGGGCCCACCGCCAAGAATAATCACTTTTTTCTTGTCTGATACCCTTGCTTCGCATTCTGTTTCATAGGTAGAGTAATAATAGGGCGTGGACGCTCTGAATTCAGCCGCACAGGTATCTACTAATTTATAAACCGGGACTATATCAATATCTTTTCGCTTCTGTTCAATTTGTCTATCTGTAAGGTTTGTCAGGTATGCCAACTGTTGATCAGAAAATCCATATTTTTTTGCTTGCTCAAAAAGATCCTGGGGAAGGTCTTTACCGGCAAGCTTAATCTGTTTTTCAAGATCCACAATTTGTTTCATCTGGTTGAGGAACCAGGGATCAATGCCGGTCATTTCATAAATCATGGTAATGGGCATATCGTTCTCAATGGCATATTTTAAATAGAACAACCGCTGAGAATTAGGGGTCGAAAGTTTGTATTCTAATTCGTTACCTGTCACACTTCCTGGAGCGGGGTCTTTTCCATCTGCTCCAAAACCTGCACGACCAATTTCAAGGGATCGTATTCCTTTTTGGAAGGCCTCCTTGAAAGTCCTGCCAATAGACATGGTTTCGCCTACAGATTTCATGGCTGTACTTAGAATATCTTCAGCCTCGGGAAATTTTTCAAACGTCCATCTGGGAATTTTTACAACACAATAGTCAATAGAGGGTTCAAAACAGGCAAGGGTTTCACCAGTAATATCATTGGGAATTTCGTCTAAAGTATATCCAACTGCCAATTTGGCAGCAATTTTTGCAATAGGAAATCCAGTGGCTTTGGAAGCAAGAGCTGAACTTCTGGATACTCTGGGGTTCATCTCTACTACAATAAGATCTCCGTTTTCAGGATTGATGGCAAATTGAACATTTGATCCGCCCGTGTCCACACCGATTTCTCTAATGATCGCAATGGACGCATCCCGAAGTTTTTGGTATTCCTTATCCGATAATGTCTGAGCAGGGGCAACAGTTATGGAGTCACCCGTGTGAACGCCCATGGCATCCACATTTTCAATGGAACAGATAATGACCACATTATCCGCATGATCTCGCATGACTTCAAGTTCATACTCTTTCCAGCCAAGGACGGATTCTTCTAACATAACCTGTGTGATGAGACTGGCATCAAGCCCTGCTTTAGATAGGTGGACTACCTCTTCCATATTGTAGGCAACGCCGCCGCCTGTTCCACCAAGGGTGAAGCTGGGTCTGACAATAATGGGAAAGCCGATTCGCTTTGAAACCTCTTCGACTTCGTGTACATTGGTGGCAAAACCGCTTTTGGGTATTCGCAGGCCAATTTTATTCATGGCATCCCGAAAAAGTTCCCGGTCTTCTGCCTTGTTGATGGCATCTTCCGAGGCACCAATCAATTCAACATTGTACTTTTTGAAAATACCGGTTTTAGCAGCTTCAATTGCTGTGTTCAAAGCAGTTTGCCCCCCCAGGGTGGGTAAAAGGGCGTCCGGTCTTTCCTTTTCGATGACTTTGATAACGGTTTCAGGGGTGACAGGTTCAATATATACTCTGTCGGCTGTTTCAGGATCAGTCATGATGGTTGCAGGATTTGAATTAATCAGTACGACTTCAAACCCTTCTTCCTTCAAGGCTTTACAGGCCTGAGTACCTGAGTAGTCAAACTCACACGCCTGACTGATAATAATCGGACCTGCACCAATAATCAGAATTTTTTTAATATCTTTACGCTTTGGCATCTTCAATCACTTTTGCAAACTGGTTAAAAAGATAGGCTGCATCATGGGGGCCTGGGGACGCTTCTGGGTGATACTGAACAGCAAAAGCTTTTATGGTATCATTTTTAAGGCCCTCAAGAGAATCCTCGTTTAAGTTTATATGGGTCATGGCAGAATGGTCCTTGCCAATAGTATTTAGATCCACTGCAAATCCGTGGTTCTGGGAGGTGATTTCAACCTTGTTGGTTGACAGGTTCTTAACAGGTTGGTTCCCGCCCCTGTGCCCAAATTTGATTTTCATGGTTTTACCTCCCATGGCAATGCCTAAAAGCTGCATGCCAAGGCAAATTCCAAATATGGGAGCAAATCCAAGAAGGTCTTTTATGGTATCGACCGCATAGGTCACAGGCTCTGGGTCCCCTGGGCCATTAGACAGAAAAATCCCATCCGGGTTCAGATGTTTAATGGTTTTTGCATCTGTTTTTGCAGGGACCACAAGAACCTCACATCCTGCTTCTTCAAGGCAACGGACAATATTGTATTTAATACCGAAGTCAAGGGCAACAACAGAATGTTTTTTGCCTTTATATCGCCAGATTAAAGGGTCATTTAGTTTATTGGTATCAATATAATCAGGCTGATTATATTTCCAGAAATAGGGTTTTTTTGTAGTGACTTTTCCCACAAGATCACTTCCCTGCATGGCGGTTGTTTTTTGGGCTTTTTTAACAAGAGATTCAGGGTCAAGATCAGACGTAGAAATAATCGCCCGCATGGCACCAAATTTTCTGATATGACGAACAAGCGCTCTCGTATCCAGATCTTCGATCCCTAATACATGGCCTTTGATCAGATAGTCGGATAGCGTTCCTTTAGATCTGAAGTTACTGGGAAAATCCTGGTATTCTTTTACAATAAATGCGGCAACTTGAATTCTGTCAGATTCAATATCTTCAGGACAGACGCCGTAATTTCCAATTAATGGATAGGTCATAGTGACCATCTGGCCGTAGTAGGAAGGGTCGGTCAGAATTTCCTGGTATCCGGTCATACTGGTATTAAACACAACTTCTCCATTTGCTTCACCAGGTCCGGTGAAACTGCTGCATGGAAAAGTCCTACCGTCTTCTAAGGCTAATAATGCTTTCATAAAAATTTACACCTGTTCACCATCATATTAATATTCATTACCCGGGTGCCCCGGATAATTACATAATGCCTTTGTAAATTGAACCTGTTTTAATAGCACAAATGGTGTGATTTTGGCAAGTTAGTTCTTACCCAGATTAAAAAAAAAGAGATGGGATTAAAGTAACAGAGTTCGAAGCCGGTACAGCTCAGCCTGACGAGCAAAGTGCTGACAGGGTTTGGTGTGATTTGTATCTGGTTTGCATCGTAAACGCTAATTTAAACGCTCCTATTCAATGAATAAAAAATGAGATGTTTTCCAGGTAGCAGGGCCTGCAAGCATATTTCCATTATACTGCTGGCACTATACTTCATAATTTCTTAAATTTCTATTGATTATAATTTTATATCGTTCATGTATCACCTAATATTTCTCTTGCCCATTCTGGTAAAGGAGATATCAGTTCTTCGCATTTTTGAGATTTAATAACAGCTATTTGTAAAAAAGGATTATCCTGAGAAGAATTATCTAAAAGTCTTACATGATCCACTAAAGGCAAAGCTGTTTTGATATGCTGTATTGTCCGAGGGATGCGGCTGCGTATTTTCTCAGAAGGAACGCTATGCCCACCTTCTGATATGCGGTGATGAACACGTGCTTCATTTAATTCAGGACTGCTTAAATGAATATAAACCAGTGTAATTTTATAGCCATGAGCCTTGGCATTTGCGATGAAATCTATTTTAGATTCATGTGAAAAAACAGTCTCAAAACAAAAAGAAACACCTTGAATAATCAGATCTTCTCTTATTTTTGCAGCTAAAGCAGCTGCGTGATAACTTAAATTCTCAGGGTTTTTGGAATCAATTTCCTTAGCTATTAAATCAGCATTTATAAATTTTATTCTGTATTTGGATAAGTAAAGTCTGTAAAAGGTTGACTTGCCAGCACCATTGCCACCAGCTAATATCCAAAGATGTTTTGGTGCAGCCATCTAAATCTAAAGAGCCTTAAATTTACCATTCTCAAACTTACCAGTTTGGCGCTTTCCAGTCGCTGAGTCAATTTTATCAAGAAAACCAAACCTGGTTTTGCTTGCTTCATAATAAACCCTGGCAGAAGTAACTCTTTGGGCAAGCACACCTTTTTTTCGATCGTTTTCAAGTTCATTAAAGATTTCGTCTGGATCAACAACAAGAGATTTTACAGGCTCAAGCTTAATTTTTTTTATTCCTTGAGCCACCGTAAA
>JAAEKY010000595.1 GCA_024227235.1 Desulfobacteraceae bacterium
AAATAAATTTATAGATAATATTCCATCGCCTTTCATAATTTTTGCACTTACTTTCTAATCACAAATTTATGTCTGCCATTACTTCTCAAAAAAAAGAGGTTCAAATTGTTGACAAAGTCACTTGCTATGAAGGTTTTTTTAAATTAATTCGTTATCGCCTTAAACACACATTATTTGCAGGGGGATGGAGTGACGAATTATTGCGTGAGGTGCTGGAGCGTGGTCATGCTGCCGCTATTTTGCCTTACGATCCCGATAGTGAACAAATTGTGATGATTGAACAATTTCGCCCTGGAGCTATAGGATATGCAAGTGGTGCTTGGCTATGGGAAATTGTCGCGGGTATTTTGGAGCAAGAGGAAAGCCCTAGCGAAGTTGTTTATAGAGAAGTTATAGAAGAAATGGGTTGCCCTGTTTCTGATATTATTCATATCTGTGATTTTTTTGTGAGCCCAGGTAGTACAACTGAAACAACTGCCCTTTTTTGTGGGCAGGTTGATGCGACTAAGGCGAATGGTATTCATGGTGTCGCCTCAGAGCATGAGGATATTCAAGTACATGTTGTACCATTTGCCACCGCATTGGAAATGTTACAGGCTAACAAAATCCATTTTGCGCCAGCTATTATCGCGCTACAATGGTTAGCTCTACATCGTGATGAGGTTAAAGCACGTTGGAGAGTTGATTAAGGAACGTGCATAAAATAACTTGCGAAGTTAAAGTTTTTCTTCAAAAAACTTTAGCTCGACTATCAAGTTTTTCGTCTGACAACAACAATAACTACAAGGATTATTTATAAGAAGGGATAAAAGATGCTAACGACAAGGATTGTCTCAGCGAAGGGATTAAAAATAGCCAATCCTTTCTTATAAATAATCCTTGTAGTTATTGTTTGGTTTCGAGGTTTTTATTTTTCTTCAAAAAACAAAAACCTCGAAAACGAGAAAACTTGATCATCGAGTATTACTCGACTATCAAGTTTTTCGTCAGACAACAACAATAACTACAAGGATTATTTATAAGAAGGGATAAAAGATGCTAACGACAAGGATTGTCTCAGCGAAGGGATTAAAAATAGCCAATCCTTTCTTATAAATAATC
>JAAEKY010000596.1 GCA_024227235.1 Desulfobacteraceae bacterium
AAATGAAGAACAGTTTCTACAGACGATTCTTAAAGAAAAAAAACATTTTACATTTATGGAACGTGAATCTGCCGAGGTATATGCGGATATTTTATCGAAAAAAATTCCGGTCCCCTTTTTAGCAAGTGTAGGAACCGATCTGGATAAACAGGGAAAGGCATTTAATTCAGTTTTTTTGGGGCATGCACCCCACCCCGCTGAAAAGGATATCTCATCAAACAATTATAATGGACGAAACCATAAACAGGAACTGATCCGGACCGCATGGTCCAAACCTGAGGAAGCCCCACTTGCGGAAATAATTCCCCTTCTTGAAGATTTTGATCTGAAGATTTTGAAACTGGCTTTCAGTTTTTTTCAAACCTATCCCGTTGGAAAAGTTGAACCCATTGAACCACCGTCTTCGAAGGAAAAAATTCCTCCGCAATTTAAAGCCGGTTGGCTGCGTGCTGCTGACTGGCTAGACGGTTGTAATAAACTGGTGGAGCAATCCCGTCCCGAAGTCTTCGGAAAATTTGCTTACCCGTGGATCAAATCAGCGCCGTTTATTTATCCTTTTCTGTCCTATTTAACATCATCGATTCCTGAAAAAAATAAACACGTTATTTCGGCATGGACCCGATATAAAAACGAATCTGCCCGGACAGCTAAAGATCCCATGTCGGCTGATTTGCATCTGTTGTATTACCAGGATGAGGGCATTGCGCATGAGAAACTACTTGAAGCCCTTGCTCCTATTGAAAACATTCATAGAATAATTGTTGTCCCGATTATTTCAAATGAAAGCGATTCACTTGCCCCATCCATTGAACTTATTCGACTGGCGTATGAAAACGGACTTAAACTGGAATTATCCCGGTATATTCCTCTTTGCTCCATAGATGAAACCCAGGCAAACTTCCTGTTGAATGCAGG
>JAAEKY010000597.1 GCA_024227235.1 Desulfobacteraceae bacterium
CAAGGCAGTATGTGCAAAATGTAATACTGTTGTCCGAGACAAACGTGAAGTCCTGAAAAATGATGAAATCTTGTGCAGACCTTGTGCTTTAGGCACCTATTATCAACCAGTTAAGAAAAAGGGGAAAAAAAATGTGTGAGAGAACAGCTGTCCTACCTTTTAAAACAATACCAGTTGAACAGGCAGTGGGTACGACTCTTGCCCATGATATGACAGAAGTGATCCCAGGCAAATCAAAAGGTCCGGCATTTAAAAAAGGTCATAAAATAAAACATGAAGATCTATGTCGTTTGATGCGCATGGGTAAAAATAATCTCTATGTTCTTGATTTAAAAGAAAATGAAATCCACGAAGATGATGCAGTTGCAGAGCTTGCATCTGCACTTTCAGGACCCGGGATTATATTTTCAGGCAATCCAAGCGAGGGAAAACTTGAATTAAGAGCCGCCTTACCAGGCCTTTTAAAAGTCAATGTTGATGCTCTTATTGATTTTAATATGGTTGAAGATGTGATGTGTGCAAGCATTCACAACAATACCTGTGTTAATAC
>JAAEKY010000598.1 GCA_024227235.1 Desulfobacteraceae bacterium
CATTTTTTCTTCAAGCACTCTGAGCAGCTTAACCTGAACAGAAAGAGGTATATCTCCAATTTCATCTAAGAAAATAGTTCCTTTGTGTGCTGATGTGGTCAAGTAAAAATGGACACTTTTCTTAAGCTGCTTTTTCAGTTTTTAGACTGGCAAAGAAACTCTCAGCCACTGCACTATCCCAGCAATCACCTTTACGACTCATACTGCTGACCATTTTATTTCGTTTAAGAACTTTTTGAAAATCATTGCGGCAATACTGGCTCCCTCTGTCTGTATGGAAGATCAATCCAGGTTCTGGATTGCGACGCCAAATTCCCATTAACAATGCATCAATAACAAGTTTTTTGTTTATTCGATTACTCATAGCCCAACCAACAATTTGTCGAGAAAATAAATCCAGAACAACAGCCAGATATAGCCAGCCTTCTGATGTCCAAATATATGTTATATCACCAACCCAGATACGATTTGCTTCATAGGAGGTAAATTGCCTTTTAAGTAAATTTGAAGCCACTGGTAATTTATGTTTACTATCAGTTGTTACTTTAAATTTTTTTTTCTGTCTGGCTGCAACGCCTGCCATATCCATCAAAGTTCTGGCTCTGTACCTTCCACAGGTGTAACCATAGGCTCTGATTTCACCAGACATCCTTCTTGTTCCATAAGTTCCTTTTGAATATCTATGAGCTTCCAAAATCACAGGTAATAGACTTTCATTTTCTTTATGTCTTTCTGATCCCCCTGAATGCCTCCATGAGTAATATCCACTACGGCTCACTTGCATTACATCACACAACAGACTTATTGGATACGCCTTCTTCTCGATATCAATAAATTGATACCTTAGCCTGATTCTTTTGCGAAGAAGGCTGCCGCCTTTTTTAATATTTCAC
>JAAEKY010000599.1 GCA_024227235.1 Desulfobacteraceae bacterium
ATTATTTAAATCTGATTGGAAGGCGTGCTGGATTTAAGGTGAAATATATTTCAGATATTCCATGGACAAAAGCACTGGATCACATTAAAAATCATAAAAAAATAGACTTGCTTCTGACAGCTAAGAAGACTAAAGAGCGTCAGGAATATATCTCCTTTACAGATAACTATATTTTTATGCCATGGATGATTTTTACAGCAGATAATGTGTTTATAAGTAGTATCGCTGATTTGAAAAACAAAACAGTTTCTGTGGAAGAAGGATATGTTATGCATCACAAACTAAGGGATAAGTTCCCTGATATTAACCTTCTGATTGTTAAATCATCCAGAGAGGCCATTGAGGCAGTTGCATCAGGAAAGGCTGATGCCCACATCGGAAATCTTACAATCACAACATATATTATTAAAAAGAACAGCCTGAACAATGTAAAAGTAGCTGCACCCACTCCATTTGAGAATCATGACCAGGCAATGGCTATTCGCAATGACTGGTCAGAACTTGTTAGCATTATTAATAAAACATTGAAAAGTTTGAAGCCAGAGGAGCATGCAAATATCAGTCACCGCTGGCTCGCACTTCGATATGAATATGGGCTCAGTAAAGCTGATATTCTCAAATGGATTATTCCAATCATTGTTTTTTCGCTAACAATTATTGGAATAATTTTATTCTGGAATAGAAAACTTCAAAAAGAAATAGTGAAGCGCCAGCACGGTGAGATTTCTTTAAAAAAGAGTGAGGAAAAATATCGTTTACTTTTTGATAATATGACAAATGGCCTATGTTACCTGAAATCAGTATACGATAAGGACGGAAGACTGATTGATTGTGAATATCTGGATGTAAATGATAAATACTTAAGTTTCATCAATCGCAAATCAAAAAAAGAAATATTAGGGAAAAAAGTATCTCAAATTTTGCCAGGCACAGAACAGGAGTGGTTTGATTTATTTGAGCCGGCACCCAAAAAAGG
>JAAEKY010000600.1 GCA_024227235.1 Desulfobacteraceae bacterium
ACTGTTCTGTAAAATGGGCCGCCACGGTAAAACCAAAAAGTGCCATACCGGCAACCATCCCTACAGTGCAAGCCAGCGCTGGTAAATTGCCTTCTCCTGCTCTGAAAAGGATACCCGCAGCGTCACCTCCGGCGATAACCATACCTATGCCGAAAAAGATTCCGCCAAGAAATGTCATGGGCATTAAAGCCTTTACGGTCTCTTCAAGCAGGCCAACTCCTATAAAAAAGTTTATCAATACTGATGATGCCACAACCAAGATTAAAAAAAGAACCAGTTTCTCCTTTCTGCGGAATGCAATAAAGTTTCTTACCGCTGAAGCGAAACATAACTGATATCGAGCAAATAGAATTCCGCTCGAGATACCCACTATAATAAAAGCCCATATCTTCATATTAATAGAATTCTCCTTCCTAAATATGCACCGACAAATATTCCGGCTATGGCAATAAAAGCGCTTAAGGCCAGCTGGGGAATCCCCCCAAAGATATGAATTATATTACACCCCCTCATCATAGGAAAAGAAAATCCCATTAAAATTCCCCCGATAAGTCCCCTGATCCACATCGAAGGAGTGTATAAACTAAGTTTAAAGCGTTTTTTTATCATCGTGTAAATAAATGATCCTATTATGACGCTCAAGCCGAGGCCCACACACGGAGCGGCATCAGTCTCATAATAGAAAAAATGAAACATCATATTTGATTTGGCATATGCCTC
>JAAEKY010000601.1 GCA_024227235.1 Desulfobacteraceae bacterium
AATACCTGTTGCCACTCAATTTCGCCTTTGGTATCCAGCTTGGCTAAAGTGCTAACACGACCAAACATTTTTTCCTTCAAACCAATTCCAATGACGCTATCCATGCCTAGAGCTATCGTTCCCACATCTTGTACATGATAACCATTCAGACGCAACGCTTTGGAACCAATACCACGAATCGTTTCACGGTCCAACTGAATTGGCTTAATTTCATTGCGACGCTTACTAAGGTAGCTATTAAGCGTACTCAATGGAATATCAAGAAAATGGGTAATATCGGTTTTAATCGCAATCTCCTCACTAACCGAACATTTTAAACCCGACTCCTTCATTAACTCGACGATGTCGGTGTAATTCTTTTGAGCGATTTTTTGGATGTTCGCTGGTAAACCGCAGGCTTCTTTTATGGCTGCGTCTAAGGCAGTGTCTACAAGAGATACTGATAAAGTTATAGCCCCTTGTCCGATATGGGTTTGGTTTTTACGCAAGCCATTATTAAGAAATGCTGATGCGTATGTATGGATCAGTGTTCTGATCGTTTGAGTAGTATAAACAACTATATTTCGACCACAATGTGGACTTTTATTGGTTACTACTTCAACAAAGTTTCCCCTCACGGTACCACCCTTATTTATAAAGGGTTTAAGAGTTTTAGGAGGCCAGTTTCCCCTCACGGCTTTCAAAGTTTTTTGATCCATTCCCAACAGACTAGCAACGCCACGCTCACTCATAACGGGTGTGCCATCATCAAGCACGTAACCATCGCAAATGGTGCTGGGAATGATTTCTACTTGGCCATAATGTACAGCCTGTCTTTCTGTCATAATTTACCTCTTGTTTTAATGGTTAAGGGATTAAACTTAACTGACATCATCAGCTAAGGTTTAATTCGGTTGCTGAACTTTTAGAAGTTTCAGGATAAACAGAATGGTATAATTTTGTAATCCTGCCCATTTTTGCTCGCAAAATTCCGTTAAAAAGCGTTTTCAAATCAATTTGATGATGAAACCGAACGACACGATAATTCTTTAAAAACTGCTCCCTTTTTACTTCATAAACTTGATTATAATTAGCGTGACTGTCATAACCATTACATTCAAGAATCAAATCTAACTCTTTCACGTAAAAATCAACTCTATAATTACCAATCTGATAATTATGATAAAAACTAAAACCAGCAAAAATTTCTGCTAATACCTGTTGCCA
>JAAEKY010000602.1 GCA_024227235.1 Desulfobacteraceae bacterium
CCGTAGACTCATTCTGACACATTGATAGAAGGCGTAACTGAATAAAATGCGTTTTCATTCCACCAGAAACCCCATACTGCTAATGCATTTTGATCCTGCCATATATCTAAGTCATTATATAAAGGCCAAGCAACTATAGCGCATATCGTATATCTTGATACCGAAAAAAGTTCTTGACAGGTTTTTTACACGGCCTCCAAATAAAATTCCTCACCTTGGCTCTCAACGGCATGGCTTCCAATATAATCTTCTTCGGCATTTTTAGAGTATATTTCATCCAGTTTCTCGTCTTCAGACCAATATTTTTCTTCTTGATCAAAGACCTTTGCAATGATGTCTTTGCAAGACATGGAGTTTTGTGATTATTTTCAAACACCCTTAGTATTTCTGGATGTTGACATCTGCAGGATCATTGGAATCAGCGACCACCAGCAGAGCTGGGGGTATGAGGATGGCCCCTTGAAGGGGCCGGGGCCACCTCTGCTGGTGGCCGCTGATTTTTAAAAAGAATTTTTGATCTTTGTTTTATCGGATCTGTCGGTTTTGATGGATACTTGACCGATTCATCATTGGCAGTATCTGGTTCGCTTCAGCCGATTTGGTACTGGTTGTTCAGCTGGCGTATACCAATAGCCCATAATAAATAAGCAAAAATTCTTTTTTATCTCAATTCATAAGCCGCCGGCATCAATCAGCTTTGCACCATGAAGCATTCACTCGCTGTAACGGTAGAACCTTTTAAATTGTCACCGCCGGTGGCTTATGAATTGAGTCAGATGAATTCACTGAAATGGTTGTTTGAATAGTATAATTATTTATGATCTGACTTCTCTTTCGGCATATACTGAATTAATCCGTTTTCCTGTTTCCCCTTTTTTTTATCTTTTTCCTTTTAGCTTTCTTGGTTTTACTTCTTGGCC
>JAAEKY010000603.1 GCA_024227235.1 Desulfobacteraceae bacterium
GCGGTCTCCATTCTTGCGCCGTTCGCCATTGCCTGCGATATTAAGTTCGTTCACCCGAGGATTCCTTTCAATCATAGCATTCATTCTTCCGGTACAATCGGCACTGCCTTAGAATTTCCATACCCATTCGATATTTTTTATTTCTATGCAAATTCAATACCGCAATGAATTCAAACGATATTCCTTGAACAATAAGCTTCTATAGCTATAATTGCCTGATTATATAAAATTAAATCAGTATTAAAAAATGTCCAAGAATTAGGAGATCAAAGTGTACATAGACTCGGTATGTAACAAACTAAATAGAATGGGTGTAATTTTTTTCTCAAATCATTTTTTTACACATTAGTGCGCGTCACTGTTTTCGCTGGGTGGGGAAATATCTAATTCGCTAATTTTGTTTAATAGTGTTTTATAGCTGACTTTTAGAATTTTGGAAGCCTTGCTTCGGTTCCAATCTGTTTTTTGGAGGACATAGGAAATGACCTCTTTTTCAACTCGATCCACGGCTTTTTTCTTTACGGACTTAAGCGAAAACGAGTTGTTGTTCAGTGGATCATCACGATTAAAATCAATAACAGGGGATAAAGAAGAAGCAACCCCACCAGATAGTGGAGCGACGTTAGATGTTGGCGCTGCGGAGCTATTTTCAAAAAGTTCAGCTACTATTCTATCGCAATCACCCAATACCAGCATCCGTTTGAGCACATTTTGCAGCTCGCGGACATTGCCCGGCCAATGGTAGCCTTTCATTTTTTCGATAACGCCTGCGTTGGGCCGTTCGATATTCCTGCCGCCCAGTTGTGATGCGTATTCTTCAATATAATAGTCTATTAATGGCGCAATATCTTCCGGTCTTTCTCGCAACGGAGATATATATATCTTGATAATATTCAGGCGATAATAAAGATCCTCGCGAAATTTACCATCACTGATGTCTTGTTTGAGATCATGGTTGGTCGCTGCCAGGACCCAAGTATCTGTTTTAAAATCTTTTTCAGATCCTAATGGCGAAAATTCACCACTTTGAAGCACATGCAGAAGTTTGGCTTGCAGGGCCAGGGGCATATCTCCGATTTCATCCAGGAGCAAGACGCCGCCATGGGCCAACTGAAATTTGCCCTTTCTTTTTTGCTCAGCACCGGTAAATGCCCCTTTTTCATAACCAAAGAGCTCGCTTTCAAGAAGGCCTGCCGGAAGTGCAGCGCAGTTGATCTTGATAAACGGTTTTCCCAATCGCTTTGATTTTTGGTACAGGCTTTGGGCTACCACTTCCTTGCCCACACCACTTTCGCCAAAAATAACCGTATTCAAACCCGTTTGGGCTATATGTTCGATGAGTTCTTTGACTCGCCGAATATTCTCGCTAATGCCTATGATTGGTGGTCCCATCGCAGTCATATTCTATTTTTTAAGCAACTCCCTGGCAGCCTTTTCAAGATCTGGAAGCTTAAATGGTTTTTCCATGACCAGGTCGGCATTGGCCTCTTTGGCCAACGATTCAGGATGTTCACCCCAGCCGGTAATAGCAATTACAGGCAGGTCCGGGAATTTCTTTTTAACAATGGAAATAACAGCCACACCACTAATGTTGGGCAACACAAGATCCGTAATAATAATATCAAGGCTGTCTTTTTCATTTTCGATCATCTTCAGGCCATCTAAACCATTGGAGGCTGACAGCACATTGTAATTTTTCTGCTTGAAATACTTGCAGAGCGCGGAAAGGACTTCCTCTGTATCGTCGATGATTAATACCTTTGGTGGCGCACTCATATGTCGCTCCTACAGATTGGATTCTATTCTAAGGTGCGATCCTTTTTCTCTCAAATATACCGCTAACATGCCATACATACAACAATAACCTACCCTTGGCAAGAATTATGAAAAAAAGCTTGTGGACTTAGATTCATATAAATTGTGGTA
>JAAEKY010000604.1 GCA_024227235.1 Desulfobacteraceae bacterium
AATGAAATCTGGCAATAGTGTTTTTCACAGCAACATTTTCAGGTTCTAAAGATAATGCCTTATCATACATTTCTAAGGATTTCTTTGTTTGGTTTGATTGATCATAAAATCGTGCGGTAACCAGATACGGTTTTAATAATGATGGGGCAACTTGTATGGCCTTAAGATATTTTTTTTCTGCAAGATCTGTTTTTTTCTGAGCAAGATAGAAATTGCCAAACAAAATATAAGCTTCGGGGTTTTCTGGTGTGTTTTTTATAGCCTCATTTAATTGGAATTCAATTTTATCAACATTCTTTTGTTTGCCGTAAAATCCAATGAGTATCAGCCGAACTGCCAGTGCTTTAGGATCAATCTCTACTGATTTTAGTAGAAGTTTTTCAGCCGCGGACACTCTTTTTTCAAACACATGGATTCTTGCCATATTTTGAAGCGCCGGGATATTTTCTGAATCAAGATCAAGAACAGTTTCATAAACTGAAAAAGCTTTATCAAAGAACTTTTTTTGCATAAATATCTGTGCTTTCACAAGCAATGCTTCAATGTTTTCAGGGTCTTTTTCAAGAACAAAAAGAATTTTTTCGGTGGCTGGCTCTGTTTTTTTACCTAGGATTAAAAATTCAGCCAGCTTTAATTGAGCTTCAATATCATTTTTATCTATTTGAGCTATTTTATTATAGACAGAAAATGCGCCTTTAAGATTCCCAAGTTTAAGCATGCTTTTGGCAAGCAGGTGATATGCATCAATATAGTTAGGGTCGATTTGCAGTGCGTTTTTAAGTTCGATTTGCGCTTCTTTGTATTCTTTATTCTCAAAATACGCTGACCCTTTTTTAAAAAAAGACTCTTTTTTTTCAATTTCAGACTGACATCCTGTTAAGAATAATGCAAAAAGGATGATACTAATTATTTTTAAAATAAATTTCATTGGTTTCCCCGAATCAATAATCAAATGCCCATATATTCCATATCATGTGCGAAGTAATTGTCAAATAAAAAGATAAGTATCTCTAATTGTAGTTGAATTGAAATATAAAGTTATTTATCTTTAAGTTATCCGTTTGGTCAATTTAAATAACACCTTAGTACATTCATAGATATAATGATCTGTCCTGTAAAAATACGAGTATGACTATATAATAATTGATATGCCAACTCAAGATAATAATCCCGTCCAATGAGAGGATTCCACCAACATTTCTGATCTGTGCCCCTCTTAATTATTGCAGGGTCAAATATTATTTCAACTAAAGGGGATATTAATCGAGTTTCCAATCAGAAATAAAATAGACTTGAATCTTTTTATCATAGACGGTAAGTTTTAATTATTCGAAATGCCTGAAATTTAACGTTAGCTTTTATAAATTCGTTGGAGACATAATTATGGATGATATCATAAAAGATCATATATTTAAAAAAGGAGTCTGGATCAAAGAGCAGCAGGGGAGTTTAACAATAGGTTCTCTGGATAAAAATGATAAAAGCGTCATGGTTATTTCGGATAAACTCAGCTCAAAGATTTTTGAATTTGAAAATGATATGATCGATGCGCTTTATGGAGAAGATAAAGTCCTTTTTAATTCTTCGGTTCTAGATATCGAAAAATTATTAGAAAATATTGAGAAACAGTTTAAGAAACATAATCTTCGTATTTCTTTTTCTGGAACGAAAGACTATATTTTTAAAGCAAACTATGACCAGATTTACAGTATCATTGAAAGATTGGTATTAAGCTCCATTCCTGATTCTACCCAAGCCCAGGACAGCCCTTTGATTTATATTAATACCACTGTTTTACAAGACCATTTATGTATTATCTATAGAGATTCAGATTCCATATCTGATCCTTCAAAATTAAAAAATGAGATTCAAATCATTAAAACTGTCCTTAACGGTCAAGTCAGCTTTAAAGCAACATCTGAGAGTCAGTCGTATTATGATATCATGATACCTTCCAACCCGGATGTTTCATGACAATATTAATAATGGGTATTAAGATATTGTACTCCAACAACATGTTATAATTTTTATTCAATCTTTTATTTATAAGGAACAAAATGTCACCCTTCGGGCAAATCGATTTAACTTCATCCGATGCGTTACAGGCCGATTGCAGTATAGGATTACGACTTCACGTCCTGAGCCTTGCAGCTAAAATAAAATCGTTTTGGGTCTGACCTTTAGGGTATGAAATATCCGGGCGAAGTATGAGGTGTCGCACTAATTTTTTGAATCACTTGATTCGATAAATGTTGTAAGATATGATTTGTTCTCATAATTACTTTTGATTAGTATGAAACGGTATAAAAATGAAGTTTTTCCCGATTAAGATTGCCATAATATGCATTTTAGCAACGCCGTTTTTATATATTTTATCACTCACGTCATTTGAAAAGTATCTTACCAAAACTTACTCAAATCAAATTCAAAACATTCTCATTGGTGACTCAAAGAAGCTTTTGGATGGCTCTATTCGTTTAGAAGAACAAATTACAAAAAATATACATGATTTTTTAAAAGAAAATTGGTTGGTTCAGAATACAAAACTTGACATAAATATTCTTGTAACCACAACAAAAGGGAGAATTATCTATCCGACTTTTATAGATGTTAATTCATTAGCAAAAGAGTTGGGTAATGACTTTGATTCAGATAGGATTGCTAAAAATAATTTTGATATTTTAAATAGCGAGTTGATAGTAAAAATTGAAACCAGTCTAAGTCACGGGTCAATTATTAGTAACTTGATTTTGGTGGTGTATTTTGGGATTGCATTTTTAATCTTTTTTAAAAGCTATAAAATTGGCAGTTCTAAGGCCGCGATTGAACAAAGAAAAAAAGTACAGCAAATAAGTGATCTAAAAAAAGAAGAGCAGATTCATAAACAGATCCTTAACGATTTGAAAAATGAACGCCAGGGGTTATTCGAGAATATCAAAGCGCTTAATGCAAAATATCAAGAAGACAAAGCGAAAGCAAAAATCAATGAAGAAGAAATGTTTGATGAAATCATATCTTTAGAAGAACAGATGAATTCTTTTATTGAGCTTAAACAAACAAAAGAAGAAGAAATCAATGAATTAAAATCCAAAATTCAAAAATATGAAAGAAGGAAAGGGTCTAAAAACAAGCGTCTTGAGTTTGATTTTATCATTAAACGGTTTTCAGCTCTTTATAAAAATATTGTCATGAACCGGAAAGCGTTATCCGGATTCATTAGCCTGAATGAAGATCAACAGATAAAGGCAGAAGAGAGTATCCTTTTATTGGACCGGAACCCTAAAAAAATTACAATCAAAAGAAAAGTTTTTTCTGGCAAAAGACACAAAACTGCTTGCTTTGAGGTATTATTTGCCTACAATGGACGTCTCTATTTTAAAAAAAATAGCAATGGTAAAACTGAAATTTTAGTTATTGGAACTAAAAATACGCAGTTGAAAGATATGGAATTTCTTCATAATTTATAGATAATTGATATGTATGAATCATTTTATAATCTGAATAAAAAACCTTTCCAGATAAGTTCTGATCCAAGTTTTATGTGGTTTGGTGAAAAGCACAAAGAAGCCTTGGCCACACTAAAATATGGCATTCTGGACAATAAAGGATTCTTGTTATTGACGGGTGATGTTGGGACGGGTAAAACAACATTGATTAATGCACTGACTCAGAGCCTGAGTGATGATGTGATTTGTACAACGGTTCCAGACCCCGGGCTCGAGAAGTTAGATTTTTTTAATTATATCGCTGCTGCTTTTGATCTCAACCAGGAATTTTTGACAAAAGGTACTTTTCTTGTACATTTTAGAAAGTTCTTAATCAAGGCAAATGAAAATAATAAAAAGGTGCTGCTGATCATTGATGAAGCCCAGCTTTTAACACAAGAACTGCTGGAGGAAATCCGTCTTTTATCCAACATCGAAAAAACTGATACCAAATTGATCAACATTTTTTTTATCGGCCAGAATGAATTTAATGAAATACTAAGCTCAGAGCAAAATAGGGCAGTAAGGCAAAGATTAACCTTAAATTATAATATTGATCCACTAACGCCTGATGAGACAAGTGAATATATCAAGTACAGGTTAAATGTCGCAGGCGCTTCCGATTCAATTTTCAATGAATCTGCAACCCAGGAAGTTTTCTTTTTTTCGGGAGGATTTCCCAGAAGAATTAATGTGATTTGTGATCACTGTCTTTTGTCAGGATATGTTAACGAACAAAAAATAATTAATAGTTCAATTGTCAAAGAATGTGCAAAAGAGCTTAAAATACCAGCCCATGTAAAACATAGAGATATTAATGGTTTTGCCAATTATAATGAAGAGTCAATTCCTGCCGCAAAACCCCATAGTGAAAAATCAAACGAAGTAAAGACTAAAACCACTGATAAAAAAAGAGGCTATAAAATTTTTCAAACGGGGATAGTTGTTTTATTGTTTGTTTTTGCTACGTGGCTTTTTTTGTTTTCAAATAATTTTTATAATTGCATGACAATAATTAAAAACAATATGGTTGAACTTAGTTATAACCTTTTACAAATTGATCCTGATCCTTCTTCTCCAATAAAACAAAATAATGAGCTTAAAACGAATAAAACCAAAGCCATTAATGAACAGATATTTACTAAAAAAATACAGCCTGTTTCAAAAGAAATCGTGAAAAAAGATGGGCATGAACAGATGGCTCATCTACAGACTACAGAAAATTTTAAAAAAAAAGGTATAGAAAATAAACCTGAAAATCAGTTGAGTACGAAGGATGCCAAAAATAATTTGTCTTTTGAAGAAAAGCTTGATCAAGAAACCTTAACTACTGATAATAAAATTCTTCCATTACCCTCAAAAAAAATTGTAGTCAGGTTTAAGTACAATACGAATGATTTTACAGAAGAAGGATTCAAAAGACTTGTTGAATTTGCAGATATTTTAGCGACACATCCAGAGACTAAAATATTAATTTCAGGTTATACCGATTCTAAAGGATTTCAGAAATATAACCGAAAACTTTCAGAATTTAGAGCCAATATTGTTGGTAGCTTTTTCCTTGGCAAAGGAATAAAATCAGATCAGATACAAATTACAGGATTGGGAAGCAAAAATCCTGTTGAAAGCAATAATAGTTCCTGGGGCCGGATGATGAACCGTCGTGTTGAAATTGATATCATAAATTAAAATTCGTAAATTTAAAATAAATCATACCAAAATTGTACAAAGCAATCATTTGCTGATATAATAAGTTTTAGCTTTTGTTCCAACACTACTCATTGAGATGATATTCTGTTAGCAGATCAAATTTCGTTCCTCTTGATAAAAGCACTATGTTAAGTACCC
Organism: Desulfobacteraceae bacterium; assembly: GCA_024227235.1. GTDB lineage: Bacteria > Desulfobacterota > Desulfobacteria > Desulfobacterales > Desulfobacteraceae > Desulfobacula. The sequence goes on from JAAEKY010000604.1 coordinate 5,334, forward strand.
ATAAAGGGAAACAATAAATTTTATAGATTTTATTTATAAAATTTTGACACTTTTCAATTCGGAGGCAAAAATGTCTGATTATTCAGAAAAGAGGCAGTATGAACGGTATTCTTATGATACCCCGGTGATCCTGTATAAGTTGGATTCGAATGAAACATACGCGTATGCTAAACTTAAAAATTATAGCCAGGGGGGGGTATATCTTAGAACAAATGAATATGTGGATGTTGGCCAGAAGGTATTGGTCCAAACTCAAAATTTTTACGAAGATTCAAAAGGGCCTGAAAAATACGAAAAATACTATGGTAAAATTAAATGGGTAGAAAGTTTTGAAAATAATTCACACAGTTCGGCCTATGGGTATGGGATTGAATATGATCAGCCGGTTTATTATTCGTAGATTAGAAGGAACGGGATTGGTACGGTGCTAAAACTTTACATCATGTATTCAGGCAATCCCAGTAACTATCACCAAAGCAACAGTTCCAAATTAGGAGAGATCTGGAAACAGGATTTACTGTTGTAACTCCCTTAATTCCAGTCCAAAGGTTTAGAAAAGCCCGGAGCTGCAATTCCAGGTAAATTCGTCGCTTTCTTATTCATCATAAATTTCATAGTCAGGGTAATGAATTTTTGCGCATTCTTGGCAAATGCTGTGACTGAACCTTGCCTCAGAATGATGTGAGATATAATCTTCGATCTGGCTCCAATACCCACTGTCTTCTCGGATTTTTTTACAATATGAGCAGATAGGAAGCAGGCCGCTTAATTGGTTTATTTCAGCCATGGCTTTTTCAAGTTTGGCTTTTTCTTGTCTGGCTTTTCTTTCTGCAGTTTTAATTCTCTGGTATCTTGTGGCATTTTCAATTGCCAGACTGTATACATCAGTCATGGATATTGTAAGATTGAGGTAATGGTCTTTATATTCTGGGTAAATAAGATCATCTACTTCAAGAATACCAAGAATTTTATTGTCATAGCTGATCTGGGCCTGAAAACCTTTTTTAGATTCTGTCCATCCATATGATGTGTTGTAACTGAACAAACGAGTCTTTATATCAATTTTTTCTTCAGTCAACAAAAGCGGAGAATATATCTGATCTGGCTGGCCCTCTTTAATAGAGAGATAGAACACTTTTTGTGGAGAAAAAAGAGTGGTACATATTTCAAGTATATTCTCAATCGCTTCTTTCTCCGTACTTGAATGCGTCACCTTTGCTAGTAGATCAAATGCCATGGCATATTCAGAAACAGTTCTTTTCAAATCCAGATCAACTTTGTTTTCCATCAAGGCCCGCCCGCTTTAAAATAAAAAAAAATATTACCGAGTTTGTCTATAATCACTTAACCAATGTAATGGATATTGTCCCCATTTATGAACAGCTTCAGAGATTGCCATTAAAACATCATCCGGCACCTGAAACGGGATTTCTCCATGATTATCTGACAGAATAAAACCACCACCAGACCCTGCTTTAGATATTGCCTTCTTGACTTCTTCCTCAGCTTTTTCAGGAGTCCAGCGCCGCATCTCAACCCCATTTAAATTTCCTAAGACTGAAATTTTATTTTGACATACAGTTTTCAACTGTCTAACATCTTCCTGCCAGCTAACACCCAGTACTGCAGTACCCGTTTGTATTAAATTTTCAACAATTGGTAAACATCTTCCAGAAGCCATATGAGTGGCCGTAGGACCGTCAATCCTGCCTATTGTACGTTTGGCTATTTTAAATCCAGTTTTCAGATACATCTCTTTTGTTGAAATGGTAGTAGATGAAACTGGATCGAAGTAGCAGATGGCAGTCGCACCCGCTTTTAACTGTGCATTGGCCCATCTGATACAGAACTCTTCATTAATTGTAATCAGAATATTAAACAAATCAGGTGCTTCATACATCAGCTCAATATACTTGTCAAAACCCATCTGCATAATTGGTAATGAAAATGGTGACATCACAACACCAATAATTGGGGCATCATCACCGATCTTTTCTTTTAGTATTTGGGTTGATTTTAAAACTTTTTTCAGGCAGGGAACTTCATCGATCAGTGGAGCCTGAAGCTTTTTAATATCATCAAAACTTCGGATAAATGGTGCACCAGAATTTGGTGGGCCATCGTCACTATAGATGACCTCTCCGCCCCATGCTTCTATTTCTATGGGAGCATAATAAAAATTATAAATACAATCATGGCGATATTTCGCCCGTAATTTTAATTGGCCTTCAACTACATTTTCAGGTTTAGAAAAATACTCTTTAATGGACATTCCTAACTCTTTGGCACCATGCATTGTTGCAAGAAGGAAAAAAGGTACTCGATCCGCTTCATTGTGTCCTAATGTGGCCATTACACGTTGCAAAGATGTCATTTGATTTTTAATCATGAAACACACTCCATCAAATTGTGAACGACCGATACAGCTTCGGATGCAGTCTCACACATGGCATCAGCTCCCACTTCTTGCCAAAGTTGGTCATCGAATCTAAAAGGCGCTCCACCGACAATAATTTTTGTGTCAAGTCCCTCATCCTTAAATATTTTCTTTACTTTTTTTATTTTAAGCGCAGATGGAAGCATCAAAACTGAAATCAACAGGATTTTTATTTTCTGTTCTTTCACACGAGCGACCATATCATTCACTTCAACTATATCAAAGTCTAACAACTCAAACCCACTGGCTCTTAAAAGTGAGTACACAATTGTTTTCCCCAATTTATGATGGTCTGAAAGTACGCAAATAGCCATCTTGGGTTGATCTTTTCGATCAGGATCACTTGGTGGTAGAATTGTATCAACCACCTCCTCACATATTCGTCCGCTCATATATACCTGAGATAAGGCATATGTTCCATCTTGCCAACCGGTTCCAATTCGTTCAAGAGCTACTACCACAATATCTTCGATAAGTTGTATCGGATGCATTATAGAAACATGATCATCTATTATTTTTTTTGCCAATAACCTATCAACATTGAGAAGAGCTTGCATAAAATCATTTACAACATTCATCATGCGATGGAATTTTCTCCCTATGTATTTCTTGGGGTTGCTTATTTTAATTCAAGCTGTACTCCCCGTACAACTCACATTATATTAAAAGAGTTTATTATATCAGAATCCCTCAAGATTGCTATCAATTTAACCATAAATTTTATAGTATTTAACCTTAGAATTGTTTGACAGCATTCAGGAAAGACCATCAGATCAATTGATTGCCCATTTTAAATGTTTAAACTCAACAATAATCCAAAAGTGAAGTATTCCGGCTTTTGAATACTTCACCTTTTGAGGCAGGATGATAAAGAAAGATGCATCGCCTTCAATAGACATGTTCACTTTCAAATATCACTACTCGAATATTTTTTTATAATTTATTTACAATAGGAACGTTAATATTTTTTCAGTTGACAAGGAAACTGAGTGGCCTTATTTTCTAAGTTGTATTGTCAACTGAGGAAAGAACTATGTATGAAAAACTAGCGCAAGAGTCCATGGGAAAAAGAATCAATGTTTTGTTTCGGCTCTGTATGATGAATTTTCGAAATGAAATGAAAAAGTTGGGATTTGGCGCAGGTGACTATGCCTTTCTTGCACTTTTATTTTTAAACGAAGGTGTCAGCCAAGACGAACTATCTAAGTTGATGCGGGTGGACAAGTCCTATACGGCAAGAGCCCTTGCCAAATTTGAGAAATCAAGGATAGTGGAGCGAAGATCCGATCCTGACGAACACCGGATAAAAAGGGTGTATATAGGACCCAAAGCTCGTGAGATAAAGACAGAATTTTTTAATCTGTTATCGAACTGGAACGATGTCCTGGTCAAAGATATTGATGCGGATGATCTATTGAAAATCCGTTCGGGTATGGACAAAATGATAAAAAATGCTGAGGCTTCATTGGGCCTTGAGGAAACCATTTAATCTATTTCAGGATAATTTTATGAAGATTTTTAAAAAGCTGTTGATCATTATTCCCATTATTTGCGGAATTGCTTTGTTTGCGGTGATGAAAACAAATAAAAAGCCACCGGTTCGCGTGGAGAACCGGGAACGGGTTCAGACGGTGAGGATAATTCCACTTCAAAAGATGTCGGTTGTTCCCCGGGTGTTATCCTATGGGTATGTTGAAGCGGACAGGACCTGGCAGGGAATTACCGAAGTCAGCGGCAAGGTTGTTTTTGTGAATGAGAATTTGAAAAAAGGGTTTTTTATAAAAAAGGGCGAAATGCTGCTTAAAATTGATACCACAAACTATGGCCTTGCGGAAAGCCGAGGCGTGGCAGATTTAATGAATGTGGATGCACGGCTCAAGGAGCTTGAGCAGACACAGGCGAATACCCGGCGGCTATTGTCAATTGAGAAAAAATCTCTTGCCAGTGCCGGACAGGAACTCAAACGGAAGCGCAAATTATTTTCAAACCAATATATCTCGGCATCGGATCTTGAAAAAGAAGAGCGAACTTTTTTATCCCACCAGACAGCGGTAAATAATCTTCAGAATGTAATAGACCTAATCCCGTCACAGAAAAAGGCCTTGCTTGCCCAGAAAAAATCAGGAGAATCGACTGTCACAGAACGGCGTTTGGATGTGGCAAAAACAGAGATTCGAGCACCATTTTCCTGTCGTTTGTCTAAAGTGAATATTGAATTGCATCAGTTTGCATCAGCCGGAACGATTCTGGTTGAGGCTGAAAGCGTAGACCGGGCGGAAGTTCCCGTTTCCCTGTCCCCCAGAAGTTTTTTAAGTCTGATGCCGAAACAATACGGAAAAAGCCTGGGACAGATACCGAATATGGAAACCATCCGACGGGCTATTGGGATTACTGCCAAAGTAAGGCTTCCCATGGACAAAGACATGCGGATTGAGTGGGACGGGACCTTTTCACGAACCAGTGAATCCATGGACCTTAAAACCGGTGCAATAACCATTTATATTTCCGTTGATAAGCCATATGAAAACGTGATTCCAGGCAAAAGACCGCCATTGGTGACCAATATGTATGTAGAAGTGGAATTAAAGGGCCGGATGTTGCAGGAAAGATGGGTGGTGCCCAGAAGCGCCGTTCACAAAGGGAAAGTATATATCAGTACACCTGAAAACCGTCTTGAGATAAGACCGGTCGATGTCCGATTCAATATGGAAAATCTGGCGGTCCTGTCCAACGGATTCAAATCTGGGGAAAAACTGGTGCTGGCAGACCTGGTACCGGCAGTTGAAGGGATGCGACTGAAACCGGTAGAAGCACCTGATGTCCTTGAAAATCTGAAACGCCATGCCCTTGGGGAGGCAGACCTGTAATGAACACATTAAAAAAGATCATTGCCTACATGTGTGACCACCCCACGGCGTCCAATCTTTTGATGCTGCTGTTTATTGCCCTGGGGGTCATTTCAGTGACCGATTTGAAGCGGGAGACATTTCCCGACTTTTCCATTGATGCGGTTGAGATAACGGTTTTTTATCCCGGTGCTACGGCAGATGACGTGGAATCATCGGTGTGCAAGAGGATTGAAGATGCCATTGACAGTGTGAGCAATATTGTCGAAGTCAGGAGCACGGCCATGGAAAACAAAGCCTCTGTTATTGTAGAAATGATAGAAGGTAATGATATTATAGAATTTTTTAATGACATTAAAACTGAGGTTGAGGCGATTAATGATTTTCCTGCTGAAGTCGAGGATGTGATTGTCAAACGGGTCAACAGGACAGATCAGGTAGTCTCAGTTGCTGTCACTGGCCCCATGAGCTCCCTGCATTTGAAATTTTACTGTGAAGACTTAAAAAACCGTTTGAAGAGTTTAGACATGGTGTCCCAGGTGGATGTCCTTGGATTTTCAGACCATGAATTTCTGATTGAGATTCCTTTTTACAACATGATGCGTATGGGGCTTTCCGTTTCTGATATTGAAGCGGCTGTGGCTGCTCAGAACCTGGATCTTCCCGCCGGAAGTCTGGAAACAAAAGATGCGGATATCCTGATCCGGTTTTCTGAAGAACGAAAAACCATATCTGAACTGGAGAACCTTATTGTGGTCTCTTCGGAAACCGGGACTGAAATCCGCCTGGGTGATATTGCCGAAATCTCTGACCGGTTCATGGATGACGAGGATAAGATCCTGTTTGACGGACAGCGGGCGGGCCTGCTTCAGGTCAACAAGACAAAAGCTGAAGATGCTTTGAGAATTATGGATGCGGTGACTAAATTTTTAGATGAAGAACGGTCTCAGGCACCGCCGGGCATTTCATTTACGACCACTCAGAATGTATCGAAAATTGTACGAGACCGGCTCCAGATGCTGATTAAAAATGCTCTCCAAGGGTTGCTCCTTGTATTCATTGCCATGCTGGTTTTTTTCCCTTTTGGCTTTTCATTTTGGGTGGCCATGGGGCTGCCGGTCTCTTTTTTCCTCACCTTTTTCTTTATGAAGCATCTGGGATTATCGATCAACATGCTTTCCATGGTAGGTCTTTTAATCGGGCTTGGCCTTTTAATGGATGATGCCATTGTGATTGCTGAAAATATTGCCGCCCACCTTGAAAAGGGAAAAAACGGGTTTGATGCAACCGTGGACGGTATCACCGAAGTGGCAGCCGGTGTTTTTTCCTCTTTTTTAACCACCTTGTTTATTTTCGGGGCGCTGGCGTTGAGCATGGCAGGTGATATCGGCAAGGTCTTGTACGTGATTCCCGTGATCCTTATTCTGACGCTTTCCGTGAGCCTTGTGGAAGCTTTTTTAATCCTTCCCAATCATTTATCCCATTCCTTGTCAAATCATGGAACCGATAGTAATGGGAATAAAAAAAGAAATAAAAACCGGTTTCGCAAGACAATGGATAAAATGGTTGACTGGATCAAAGAGAGAGTCTTGGGTCCTGTAGTAGATGCAGCCGTCAATTTCCGGTATCTGTTCATCGGACTTGTTATCTTTGCCTTTATTGCGTCAGTGTCCATGATTGCCGGAGGTCGTTTAAAGGTTCAGGCGTTTCCGGATATTGAGGGTGAGGTGCTACAGGCAAGAATGCTTTTCCCTCAAGGGACGCCGCTTGAAAGAACGCAAATTTATGTTGACCAGATGGTGACGGCAGCAAAGAAGTTGAACCATGAAATGCCGTCATCCCAGTCAGGCAGATCTGATCTGGTGCAGCATATAAGTGTTATATTCAACACCAATGCAGATGCAGGAGAAAAGGGTGCCCATGTGGCAACGGTCTCCCTGGACCTGTTGAATGCCGAGGACAGAACCGGCACTATGGACGATATTATTCATCAGTGGCGAAGCCTTGCAGGGGATATCCCGGATGCCATTGCCGTGGCATACAAGGAACCGGCTGTAGGGCCTGGTGGCCTGCCCATCGAGATCCGGCTAAAAGGTGAAAATCTGGATGAATTAAAACTGGCATCATCAAAGTTGATCAACTGGTTTTATTCTTATGAAGGGGTCTCGGATTTATATGATGACCTTCGGCCCGGGAAACCTGAGATCCAGGTAAAACTTAAAAAAGGGGCAAAGATCAGGGGGTTTGATGCCAGGACTGTATCAAGACAACTTCGAGCCGCTTTTTACGGCACGACCGCTAGTGAGATCATTGTCAGGGATGAATCCTATGAAGTGAATTTAAAAATGGCCAAAAAAGACCGCGCTAGTATGGCCAGTCTTGAAAATTTCTACCTCATGAACGACAAGGGCGAACCCGTACCGTTAAATACTATAGCATCCATCACTTACAGTCGGGGATATGCCGGGATCAAACGCGTGGATTCGAACCGGACCGTTACTGTGACAGGAGATGTGGATACTCGTGTAGCAAATGCGGTTGATATTATAGCAGATACAAAGAAACGATTCCTACCGGAACTAAAAAAAGAATTTCCCAATATCACAACCGGCTTGGAGGGCCAGGAAAAGGAATTGAAGGCGTCTATGGGCGGAATGCTCAAAGCCCTTGGCATAGGCCTTTTCGGTGTCTTCGGCCTGTTAAGCTTTCAATTTCGTTCCTATCAGGAGCCTCTGGTGATCATGGTGACTATCCCATTTGCATTTATCGGCGTCATCTGGGGGCATATATTCATGGGGCTTGATATCTGCATGCCGAGCATCATGGGATTCATCTCATTATCCGGGATTGTGGTGAATGATTCTATCCTTTTGGTTAGCTTTATCAAACAAAATACAGCTATTGGAAAAACGGTTGCCCAGGCAGGCAAGCAGGCTTCAAGAGAACGGTTCCGGGCTGTAATGTTAACATCAGTCACAACGATTGCCGGGCTGATGCCCCTGTTGTCGGAACGGTCGATGCAGGCCCAGATTCTAATACCGCTGGCAGCCTCTATTGTGTTCGGACTGTTGATGTCCACTATACTGGTTTTAATCGTAGTGCCCTGTCTGTATACAATCCTGGCGGATTTGAATTCGGTATCGCTCGAGCAGTAATATGATTAAAAAGTAGTTGTCTTTGAATTGCTGTATTATCAAATTTTTCAGCCAGGATCACTCTTTTTAACCTGTATATTCATTTGTGATTTTAAATTTAAACCTGAGCTTTATGGTATCATTATATGCTGGTGTAATTTGATTTTGTCACATTAAATTAATCTTCCACTCTCAATGCTAATCTGGCTAACAGTTGCAGACACTTTCATTAAGGGCTTTAGGCTTTCATGATGATTTTTGAAAAAGTATTATTTTAGTATGGCGTAAAAAATAATTGTCGTTGATCAGAAAATGCTAATTCCCATGACCGATAGCTGTTGCAGTAGACAAAGATAAAAAATAAAACCAGTATAATAAAGCCAGAGTAGTTGTCTTCATATCTTGTGATGGAGATATAAACTGTATATTTATCCAGATAGATTGAGGTTTATTATGCTGGCAGCATGTGGTGTCGGATAATCAACTCTATCCTCATATAAAATTAGGTGGTTATATCTATTGTATTTACTGCTAAAATATGTTCAGTTATGAAGACTGAATACTAAATTGATCTGTGATTAAAAGTTGTTACCCTACTTGTTTGCCTAAAACCGTCATAGCAATTAATCAATTTCCTGGAGATCTTTCTGATGGCCCAAAAACCAACTTATCAAGAATTAGAAAACAGAATTCAAGAATTAGAACAATCCGAACCTGAGTATAAACAAACCAAAGAGAAGCATAGTGAAAGTGAGAAGATTTTTAAGTCTGTTATGGATCAGTCCCCTTTAGCCATTGAGATCTACGATACAAATGGTAAGTTGTTAATAGTCAATGATACATGGGAATCATTCTGGAACATGAAAAAAAGCGATATGGTGAATTTCAATATCCTTAATGATCCAGAATGTAAAAAAACAGGGTTAGCTTCTTCATTTAGAAATACGTTACAAGGTATTGCATGTCAAATACCTCCATCAAAATATGATCCGGATAAAAGTGGTTTCTCTCACGGATCAATTCAGTGGATTAGTTCCAAGATGTACCCTGTAAAAAAATTAAATGGAGAGATTATAAACATTGTTTTGATAATGGAAAATATAACCAATCTCAAGGAGACGGAGGAAGAACTTAAAAAACACAAAAAAAACCTTGAAGATATAGTAAAAAAGCGTACCAATGATCTTAAAAAAACCAATGAGATACTCCAACAAGAAATCACTGAACATAAGCTGAAAGAATTAGCACTTCAGGAGAGTCAATCTAAACTCTTACTGGCTCAGAATATCTCCAGAATGGGGGATTTTACATGGGACATATCCTCTGGTGCTGTTACATGGTCTAAAGGGATGCACAGTTTGTTGAAATATGATTTGAATGAAAAAATTGATTATACAAAGGTCAATTCAGCTATACATCATCCCGACGATCTTGAAAGCGTCACTAAATGGTTAAATGACAGTATTGCTTCAGGTAAGAACAACATTATTCCTAAGGAATATCGACTTGTTTGCAAAGATGGAGAGATTCTTGAAATTCACACTGAAGGACAAATTGAGTACAAGGACGGTGAGGCGGTAAGGTTGTTTGGCACATGTCAGGATATCACCGAGCGAAAGCGGGTGGAAGAAGCGCAAAAAATAAGCGAGTCCTATCTTAAACAGGCACAGGCAATCGCACAATTAGGACATTGGAGACTAATTCCTGAAACAGGAGAAGTGTCTGGATCTGATGAACTCTATAAAATCTTTGGGATAGATCAAGATCAAACTTCTTTAGATACATTTGTTGAGAGCGTTCATCCAGAAGATAGAGAAATGGATCTTTATCATATAAGGCAAGGAATCAAGTATGGAACCCCCTGGGATATAGAACATCGATTGCTTTTAGCTGATGGAACTAAAAAAAATGTCCGTGCAAAAGGAAAAGCTGTAACAGATATAAATGGTAATGTCGTTGAGTTGTTGGGTACTGTCCAAGATATCAGCGAACGTAAACAGGCAGAGGAGGAAATTCGACAGACACGGAAAATGGAATCTATCGGTACGCTTGCGGGTGGCATTGCCCATGATTTTAATAATCTTCTCTACATGATAATGGGTAACATCGATTTAGCACTTGAAGATATCCCTGAATGGAATCCTGTTCATGAAAATCTTAAAGAGGTTAAAGAAGCCAGTCTCAGAGCTGCTGGTATTGTAAAACAGCTACTCAATTTCAGTCGAAAAACGGATCAGAGTTTAAAACCAATCGGTGCTGTTACTGTCATAAAAGATACGATTAACTTCTTGAGATCAACTATTCCAAGCACTGTAGAAATAAAAACAAATATACCAGACATTGATATCCCAATACTGGGCGATCCAACACAGATCAATCAGATACTGATGAATCTTTTTTCAAATGCTTCTCAGGCTATGCAAGATACTGGTGGTTCCATAGAAATCAATATAGAAACGATAATTTTAGATAAAATGGACGTTGAGCATTATCCAAGCTTACAACAGGGCAATCATATGAAAATTATGGTAAGAGATTCAGGGCCAGGCATTGCACCTGACGTCATTGATAAAGTATTTGATCCGTATTTTACAACCAAGAGCTTTGCAGATGCGTCAGGGATGGGTTTGTCAGTTGTTCACGGTATTGTGAAAAATCATAATGGTGTTATTTTTGTTGATAGTAAGCCAGGAGAAGGTGCTACCTTTAATATTTTCTTCCCAGTGGCTGATGAATTGCCTGAATTTAAAATAGAGGGAGAAAATGATATTCCCCATGGCACTGAGTCAATTCTGTTTATTGATGATGAAGAATCCATTGTAAATATGACAGGAAAAATACTTGAGAGACTTGGCTATCAGCTTGAGACACAGTTGAATCCTGTTGAAGCTCTGAAACTATTCAAAGCTAAACCTGAATCATTCGACCTGGTAATTACTGATATGACAATGCCTCAAATGACAGGTGTCAATTTAGCTGAGAAATTAAAAGCAATCAAGTCTGACATTCCTGTTATTATCTGTACAGGCCACAGTGCTGTCATTGATGAACAAAAAGCAAATCAAATTGGGATAGATGGTTTTGTTATGAAACCTGTCTCAAAGTTAAACATTGCAAAAGCTATACGAGATGTTTTAGATAAATAGTATCGAACTTTTTTATTAATGTTGCCTCAAAATCTTGTGGTTAGGAGCATTGGAACTTTATTGTTCTTGAGCAAACTAAATTAGTCACCAATTCCACAACGACCTCAATGAGTTCGACCATGGCTATGATCAGTCGTATCACTAATCGGTATCTGGACATTAGGATATCTCCTTTTGTTCAGATCCGAGCGCCCGGACCTAATAAAAGGTACAGAGTTTGTTTATCGTGTCCTTGCTAACACTATCCCTCACCCGTGTACTTGGGGTTTGGGAGTTCGGATGATGATCTGGGGGGCCTGTTCCCCCTGTTTTAGCAGATTGATCAGACCATTTATCACCCTTCAGCCAACACCTCTGTCAACCCTGAGACAAGCTGGTAAGCTCGTCTGGCCTTAAGTGTGCTAACGTGCTATCCTCAAGCCCCTTGATTAAGGGTATCCCATGGGTCACTTCAGAAGTAACCTAAGGTGCCATTGGCTATCCTTGGGTGTCGTCAGTGTTGCCCTGGGGCCTTTGATTAAGTGTTTGAGGGTCACATAGCCTACTTCAGGTTAACTTATTAATATCACCATAGATAATCACTTTCAAGGGTGAAGTTTATGTTTGACAATTGGTCCCGATCTTACTATTCAGAGTGTATCAATACCCAAATGGAGGCTCATCATGGGAACCATCAAAGACATTGTAGATCTCAGTACCCAACTGGCAAACAGTGTGTCTGACCGTAAGATAACCGCAGATCTAAACCGGATACAATCATTGACCCTTCAACTCCAGGCTGAAGAGGCAGACCTCCATGAAACCAATATGAAATTACGTGAGGAATTGCTTGAAGTTAAAACTGAAAACAACAAGCTGGCTGCGAAAATTGACCAGAACAATTCTTGGGAAGAACAACTTGTTGAGTATGAGTTAGTAACTACCGAGGGTAGAGCAACCGTTTATCAGTTCAAAGGTAATCCCGTACACTATGCCTGCCCCAGTTGTATATCAAAGAAACAGATTCAGATTCTACAAGATGGTAGAAACATTGCGGGTAGTTTTAAATGCCCTGGATGTGAGGTTGTGTTTCCAGTTAATCCAGCTAAAAGAAAATCTCCACCAAAGGTACGGTCGTCCCGCAACCCGTTGCGTTATTAATGCCATGGTCTCAAAATTTTACCACAGATTTCTGAGATCCTATTACCAATAACAAATGACTGGCATACCCCCCTCCGTATGTGTAATCAATATAAACTATACAAAATGATCACTCATTATGTCCAATAGTGACTGTCTTATAATACCAATTCAGCATATCCCTGGTGCCCCTGAGACACTTCCGCGAAGCGGTTCCGTTAAACACCATGGCATTACTCAATTGGCTCAAGGAAATCATTCGATTACCAATTGTTTTGAACATCAAAATCGTGCAAATATGTGTAACTGGTAAAGCTATTATTAAATAATCCGGCTAATTACAGTTAAAGTTTCCTTCAAGGAGCATGGTTTCGATAAAACTGCATCAAATTTTCTTTAATCAAGTAACCAAGGGGTTCCAGACATACCTATAACAGGTGGTGTATTACCCTTTTTGAGTTTAACATATTGTAAAATTTGATCACCAGAAATTTCTGGCATTATTATGTCTGTGAGAATTACATCATATGAATTATGATCTATTTTGATTATAGCATCGCTACCATTGT
>JAAEKY010000605.1 GCA_024227235.1 Desulfobacteraceae bacterium
GGCTATCATAAGGCTGCTAAAATGGCGGAGATTGGTCTTTGGGCACAGATGTGGGGTGTAACAGATGTAGAACCCGAGGTTATTTCAAAATTATTCATTAAACCCTACAATGATCTTCAAACTGCCATTGACCAGGCGTTGGAAGAAAAAGGCCCGGATTCAAGTGTTCTGTTTTTAATGGATGGGGGACTTACTGTACCTTTGGTAAAATAAATATAAGTAGTGTTTGAAAGAAAACTCACCCAAACACGGGTTTTCGGTCAGACACGAAGTAAAAGAATAAAGCTTCTATAAAAAAAGCACCTGATACACAATTTAATATCAGGTGCTTTTTTTTCTCTTTTGTTCCGCTGCGTCGCTACTATTTTAAAATCTTAACGGTTTTCAGCGTAAACTATATTTTTTTAATTTGGTATAAATACTGGATTGTGAAAGTCCGGCAATCTTACTTGCTTTTTTTATATCGCCATCAACATGTGACAATAGTGCTGTCAAATATTCTTTTTCCTTATTCCTTAAAAACACTTTCACTAAAGGAAATTTTCCTTTGATTAAATCTTCTTCAACTATCTTAATTTTCTTTATATAGTTAACTAAAGAATTTTTTACAACTTTTGCTTTTACATATGATGGTAAATGAATAGAATAAAGCATGGGTTCATTTTTTGCCGAAGCAATAGCCTTGTCAATGGCATTGATCAACTCCCTGACATTTCCGGGCCATTCATAAGCGGCTACGATATCTAAAAATTCAGGTGAAATCCCTTTGGTATCAATGTTATATTTTTTACAATATTGATCAATGTAAAATAATGCTATTTTTATAATATCCTGCTTTATAATCCTCAAAGGCGGCAAATCAATATTAATGCCTTGTAATTTGTATAAAAAATCTTTTCTGAATTTACCCGTATCGCTTAATTCATTTAAATCATAACTGGTGGTTGCGATCACCCTGAAATTAGTAGTTTTCTCATTTTTATCGCCAGCGGGTTTAAATACCTTTTTTTCCATCACCCGCAAAAAAGATCGTTGAATGACCAAAGGAAGCTCTGACACTTCATCTAAAAATAAGGTGCCCTTATCCGCATGTTGCACCAATCCTGTTTTGTCGCTTACCGCTCCGGGAAATGCGCCTTTTCTATGGCCAAACAGCATACTCTCAACAACTTTTTCATTAATGGCGGAACAATCTACAATGACAAAATTATTTTCGCACCGGTCACTATTTAAATGGATTGTTTTTGCAAATAATTCTTTGCCCGTCCCCTGCTCACCGGATATGAGTATATTGGTATCTGAATTCGCAGCTATGGACACTTGATCAAGGCAGGATTTAACCTCTTGCGAGTCACCAATAATGCCATTTGTCTTTAAATTACCACGCGTTGATATATTGCCTTTTTCTTTCCTGAATTGTAGGGCTCGACTCACCTGAAGATTGAGCTCCTGCCGTAAAAAGGGCTTTTCAAGATAATTCCAAGCACCGCTATTGATGGCTAATTCAGCCCCATCTGGATCACTTTCTCCGGTGATAATTATTATTTCAGGAGGAAATGCTACAGATTTGAAGACTTTAATAAGATCAAGGCCATTGGCATCGGGAAGATTTACATCAAGAAAAACAATATCAAACGTCCTTTTTTTCGCCAGATCCACCCCATCTTCGCCTGTTAATGCAAAACGACTCTCGTGGCCAATTTTTTTCATCATTTTTACTAAAAGTTCACAAATCAACTTGTCATCATCAATAATCAGAACGTTTGCCATAATTCACACCCGAATTTAAAATATTTAATTAATTTTTGTAAAAACTATTTAGAATTCTTACGTTTGTTTATCTGGTTTATCTTTTTTTTGTCCAAAGGCTCTATCAATTTCCAACAATACTTTGCACTTACTTTCTTCGATACTCCAAATGGTAACCTTATTCCCACATAACCCAGAATAACTTTTCCGTGAAGATCAATTACACCTTAAAAGGGTTACGGAATTACAATGTTGTCATAAATCTTATTACACACGTACTAATAAATTTCTAAAACAATTAACATTTATGAAACAATTTATTACAAATAAAAGTACAAAGCACCCAGAATAGTAACCTTTACAATACCTTGTTTTATTATAATTGTCAAATATAATTGATAGAAGAAATAAGACGGATTGCGTAAAAGAAAGGAAAATAATAAAGGGGTCTTTCAACTGTACGGGAAGACCCCTTTATTTATAATTTTAAACGATTCTAAAGATCATTAATCGCTTCGGTAAGTTCAGGCATAAAATCCAAGATATCTTCGACGACACCGACATCTGCCACTTGAAAAATAGGTGCTTTAGGGTTCTTGTTAACTGCAACAATAAACGGGTTACCTTTTACGCCGCCCAAGTGCTGAAAAGAACCTGAAATCCCCATAGCCATATAAACTTTCGGTTTAACGGTCTGACCAGATGTTCCAACTTGTCTTGATTTTTCAAGCCATTTCGCATCAACAATAGGTCTTGAACATGAAACAACAGCTTTCATTGCTTCTGCAAGTTCTTGGGCAACTTCGATATTATCTTCATCTTCAATACCGCGACCAATAGATACCAGAACATCAGATTTGGTAATATCAACATCACCCACTTCTGCTTCAACAATTTCAAGAAATTTTCTTTTTGCAGAAAGATCACCTGCATCACCGGATTTGTCAGTTACAGACCCTCCGGCAGATCCACCTTCGACAGGCGCAAAGGAGCCTGGTCTTACAGTCATGACAGCACCACTTGCTATATCTATAGTCATATGAGTACTAACCGCGCCACCAAGCTCTTGGCGAACTGCTTTTAAAGTTGTTCCATCTATGCCTTCAAAATCTACAACGTCTGCTGCATAAGATGAATCCATTTTTACGGATAATCCTGGCGCAAGGTCCATTCCAAAAGTGTCATGCGCAGTGAGAAAAATCGCATCCAAAGGAATAATATTGGCCAACGCTTTTCTTACAACATCTGCATTTGGGTAGGCAAGATCCGCATTATCAACTTTAATCACTTCCGAATAAATGCCGGTCATATCTTCAACTACTTTATCAAGATCTGCTCCGGATCCTGTTACAACTGCAGTTAAGGATGCACTCTCATCAATTTTTTTTGCAGCTGATGGAAACTCTAAGGCAATATCTTCTGCAGCACCATTTTTATAGGGGATGTACGCAAAAATCTGTGTCATGATTAGAGCCCTCCTTTTGCTTTAAGCTTCTCAATCAGCTTTTCAATAATCTCATCAGTAGACCCCTCAAGCATTTCAGCTCCATCACCAAGATCCGGTACAAAATAATCTACTCTCTTTGTTTTTGCACCCGCATCACCAACGCCCTCTACGCCAAGATCAGAAGCGCTTTTTACGGGGATATCCAATTTAGCAACTTTTCTAATACCACGAATTCCAACATATCGGGGCTCGTTAATACCGGTTTGGATAGAGAGGACACAAGGAAGCTGCATCTCATTCATTTCCTGGTTACCACCTTCAATCTCTCTTCCCACGGTTATTTTGCTATCGCCAACTTCAATTTTATTTACCAAAGATGCGTAGGGCATATCCAGCATTGCTGCAAGCATTCCACCGACCTGTCCTGCGCCTTCATCTGCCTGGGCACCTGTCATTATAAGGTCATAACTGCCTTTTTCAATTTCTGCTTTAAGAATAGCCGCAATTCCCTTACCATCAGATCCTTCAAATGCATCATCTGAAAGGAGAATACCATTATTGGCACCCATTGCCATTTCACGTCGTAATACTTCTTCTGATTCATCATCACCTACAGTGACAACTGTTACATTTCCACCGACTTTATCAACAATCTGAATCGCTTCTTCAACCGCATAATTATCCCATTCGTTCACAGAATAAACCAAATCATCACGATCAAGATCATTTCCAGCACCGTTGAGCTCAAATTCATTTTCAGCAGTATCAGGTACTCTCTTGACGCATACCAAAATTTCCATTATTGCCTCCTTTAATCAATTACCTGTTACAAGTTTATTAGCTTAAAAACCTGTACCTTATTTATTTTATGTAGTGTTTGAACTAAAACTCGCCCACCTGCTGCGTTGCTTCAAAATTTTGAAATCCTCATGTACTGTAGTACACTCCGGTTTTAAAATTTCTTGGCCTTGCATATGGGCAACTTTTTGCCCAAACACGGGTTTTCGGTCAGACACTATGCAATATGCTGCTCTATGAGTTCTGTAAAATCCAATGCTTCTATCTGACCTTCTTTTCCTGCGACCTTAATCGCATCCTGGATATTCACCAGGCAGAAAGGACAGGCAGTTACAATAACATTGGCTCCAGCTTCAGCAGCCATATTGACTCTTAAAACACCCATTCTTGTTTCTTCTTCCGGTTCATAAAAAAGCATCAACCCGCCGCCACCACAACAAAAGGATCGATCGCGACTCTTTTCAAGCTCCACTCGAGTTAACCCATCTATCGCATCTAATGCCTGTCTTGGATCTTCATAAATACCATTATGCCGCCCCAGGTAGCATGGATCATGATAGGTATAAACCTTATCCGGATCTTGGCAAGATTTAAGATCAAGTTCACCTGCTGCTATTTTTTGGGCAACCACCTGACTGATATGTTTTACAGGAGGAAGGTCGGTATAATCATTTTTTAATGCATTATATGCATGTGGATCTGCAGTTACAATCTGTTTTACGCCTGTTTCATTTATGGCTTCTGTATTTTGTTCTTTCAAATCCTGGTACAGCATTTCTTCACCAAAGCGTAAGACTTCATTACCACTGTCTTTTTCCAGTTTTCCCAAGATTCCAAAATCAACACCTGCCTTTTGAAGAATGATTGATGTGCGCCTGGCGATGTCCTGAATAATGTCATCGTAGGATGTAATACTGTCTACAAAATAAAGTGTATCGGCTTCATCCTTGGCAAGATCTTTAATCGTATACTGGGCTTTAAACTCTTTATCTTTAGCCCACCAATCCGCTCGCTTTTTCTCCATTTTGCCATAAGGGTTCCCTCTTTTTTCAAGCGCTTTCAAAGGTTTTTGCAAGGATTGCGGTACCATCCCTTCATCCACCATACCCCTTCGCAAATCAACCATTTTATCTATATACTCAATACCCAGAGGACATTCTTCTTCACATGCACCGCATGTTGTGCAAGACCAAATTTCATCTTCAGTATAGATGTCTTCTACCAACATTTCACTTTTATAAATTTCACCAGAAAGCGGATAATTTTTAAACATTAAATCTCTGGCTTTAATCGTGATAAATCTTGGTGATAAAGGACGGGAAACTGCATTGGCCGGGCATTGATCTGAACACCTGCCACAATCTGCACAGGAATAAAAATCGAGCATATGCTTCCATGTGAAATCCTCAAGTTTCTTAACACCAAAGGATTCAAGATCATCTAAATCTTCATCCGAAACCCCATGCATGACAGGTTTTACGTTACCTTTTTGAACGCGCATGAAAAACACATTAAAAACAGATGTGATGACATGGAAATGTTTCCCCAGGGGTAAAAAACATAAAAAGAAGAAAAAGGCTAAATCATGGACAAAATAAGTGAAGATATGGAGTCCTTGAAGAATATTTTGTGGAGCTGATGCCAGCATTCCCTTAAATATCCAGACCAAAGATAAAGGAGCCAAGAAATGCTCTTGACCTGAATGTTGAAATTCATAGGCAAGTTCAGATGCTTCAAAAAGGCTTTCTGACAGCATAAGCGTCGAAATAATACCCAATACAAAAACAGCTTCTGCAGTATGATCCTTACCATATTTTTCAGGCACAGCATATCGTTTAGGTTTTATAATACCTCTCCTTATAGCTGCGATAATACAGGCAACCAGAACAAAGGTTGCTGCATAATCTTTGAAGAAATTATAAATATCGCCTATAACCCCTGAAAATCCAGGCAAGGTAAAGCCATCTGAAAAACCAATAATAACTAATGTTGTTGAACGGATAGACAAGATTAAAAATCCTGCAAAAATAAAAATGTGGAGTACACCTGCCAGCATGTATCTTGGCTGTCGTATTTGCCCCAGCCAGACAAGAGCAAGATTTTTAATGCGCCCACCAATTTGGTCGAACCTGTTATCCGGGTTCGCCCTTACTAATGGTGCTATCCGCCTAGCTATAATATAAGCGAATAACCCTATCCCAATGATAGGTAAAACAAATGATAATATGGCTGCGGGAAATATCCCGAAAAATTTATAACTAGCCGGACCGATTATTGAAGTCATACTTCTTACCCTCCCAAATATTTCTTTCACTTATGAATACAAACTCAGAATTTTAGTAGACATGGAAGAACACGTCAAGCAAAAAGCCTTATTCAAGAAATTTATATCATTCAAATACTATATGGCATTTATTATCCTCTGACACCTGTCAGGTAGAGATCCACCAAAGGGTCTGCCATTGAAACCAGATCGTATCTACCATCAGCCGACACCCAGGTACTGATAACGCCCTCTACAGCACCTAATATATATCGTTTAACAAGGCCAACAAAAAGATCCTGTCGCATGGACCCTTCAATCTGACCCTGCTCAATAATATCTGACAACAAATCCAGATACATTTTTGATATATCTTTTATTTGGGACTCGATATCTCTTAGATACCTAACTTCTGACTGAAAAATAATTGCCATATTTTTATCGTTTTGAAACTCTCTTAGATGGCAACGGATCAAATGCCTCAATTTTTCTTCAGCATTTCCACCCTTTTCAACCGCAGCATTCATTTCTTTAAATACGGCTATCGTTTTAAAACTGATGAATTGATAAAGAATATCATCTTTATTTTTAAAATATAAGTATAATGTACCATCAGCCACACCCGCCTGTGCCGCAATCTGAGATATTGTTGCTTTATAAAACCCATATTCTGCGAACACCGCACCAGCGCTGTTCAATATTTTATTATATTTTTCTGATTTATTTTTCTGCAAAATTCGTATCACCCTTTATAATTTAAATGAATTATAATTCATTATCTAACAAAAGATATTTATAAATGTCAAGCGGATTATTATTATTGAGTGGAATATTTCAAAAATTACATTTTATCTTATTTTACAGATAGTTATATGCGATCAATTTTTTTTAAACCATAAATCATATTCGATTCATTTTTTTAATTTATTCATGAATTGTTATTCATTATTTACTATACCCTTGATCTTAAAACAACTTTTGCTAAATAGTTCCTGACCGAAAATCCGTGTTTGGACGAAAAGTTGCCCATATGCAAGGCGCAAGGAATTTTGAAACCGGAGTGTACTACTGTACATGAGGATTTTAAAATTTTGAAGCAACACAGCAGATGGATGAGTTTTCGTTCAAACACTAAATATTTGACTATAATATCGCTAAAACAACCCATATCAATTGATTCATTTCCCTTGTCCTATTTTTCTTGATTTTAAGCAGCATTGTGGTAAAAGAGATACTATAGTACTGTTATAGTTAATCAGGCTTACATAAATTTAGGGAGGGACCGATGGCATTAACAAACTATCCAGAAGAATTCCAAACTGCACTTGACTTTGGCAGACCCCCCAATATAAAAAAACTTTTCCCGAATTCCAAAGCGCTTCTCGTAAGTGGAAAATATATAGACCAGGCCATGTTGCTTAAAAAAAACTGCATGACAATTGCAGCCAACGGACGGAATTCTTTTGTAATAAGAGGTACACTTGCAGCCGCTCAACGTGCAAATGCTGCCATTATTATTGAGATTGCAAGATCTGAGGGTGGCACAGGTGCATATTGTGGAATAAGCCTATGGAATATTGCCAGACAAACAGACACATTTATGAACGAATTGGGGATTACCGTCCCTGTGGCAATACATGCAGATCATTTTGGTATTAAAAAACCAGACGATATTGAACCGGCTAAAGCAGAGATTCAGTCATTGTTTGATGCAGGTATCACTTCTATTGCCATTGATGCCTCCCATATGCCGGATGATCAAAACCTTCTGGCCAATATTGAATTAGCACCTTATGTGCCCGATTGGGCTGGCCTTGAAACTGAGGTCGGTGAAATTAAGGGAAAATTTGGTCTGTCAACAGACGAAGAAGCTCTTTTCCTGATTCAAGGACTTAACGCCCATAATATTTTCCCTAACTGGATTGCTTTAAATAATGGTACCACGCACGGGATTGAAACCAGTGGTACTGGAATAAATGTGGCGCTGACGACTCAAATTCATGACGCTCTTTCTAATTATAATATATCGGGTGCCCAGCACGGCACGTCCGGCAACAACTCAGAAAGGCTTCGCCAAATAGCCTCAAGAACCCGAACAACCAAAGCCAATGTAGCCACTGCTCTACAAATGATTTCATGGGGGCTTAAAGTCAATGATTATGGGAATGCCATTCTTGATAATGATCAATTTATTAAACAAAAAAACAAAGGCGTTTCTGAAAAAATGTGGGAGCAAATGCTTGCCCATGCAAAAGTCAATGATTTAAAAGGTGGAGATTTCAAGAAATTGAATCTCCCTTTTGAAAACATATTGCTTGCCCAACCAAAAGATATTCGGGACAGAATGGCAAAGGATGTCGAAGATTTTGTCTTTGGCCTGTTAACCGATGTATTTAATACAAAAGATACAGCGCCTATCGTAATGGATGAAATTTTAAAGAACAGGTCACATGACCCAGGCCCAAAAGCAAAAAAAATTGAATCAAAAAAAGATTGGACAAAAGAAAGCATATTGGAAAAGGCTTCTACCATTATATCTGATAAAGGTCCGGATGGTAATTTCGATGATTAAAAAAAAAGTTAAAGTTTTAATTTTCTTAAACCGATAACTGTGTTTAAGGAGAACATTAAATGCAGATACCGTCATACCAGATACAAAATGTCTTGAAAGTTTACTCGCGCCAGCTGAGTCAGGGCAAAATATTAAGCAGAAACAAATTCAGTACTATCAATAAGGCATCTGCTGACAGTGTTACCATTTCCTCTGAAGGTAAGCGAAAAGCCATTATTGATAAAGTTGCTGCAAATATTGTAGACAGAATTATTACTGAAGGGCCCAAAGAAAAAAATGAAGAAAAAATCACCAGTCAAATTGAAAAAGAATTAGGGAAAAAAATTAATTTCACAAAAGATAAAAATCAGTTTACCTATACTATGATTGATGAGAATAATCAAAAAGTTACCCATACTTTGTCTGTTGAAGATTCAAACTTTATTGTCAAACGGATGACCGAACTGGCAAGAGAAGTTGCAAACAACAATATGGAGTTATAAGGAGGCTTAAACCCATGAAAATATCGAATTCTACTCCCAATTACATCAATCAGACATATGCCAATCAAGCAAACAATGCAGCCAACCAGAATGTGAACCAACAAAAAACTGCTGATGAGGCACAAACTGACAGTCTAAATCTTTCTGACAGGACAAAAGATCTTCAGAAAATTGCCAGCGCCATTGATAATCAGCCAACGGAC